>CAJXJG010000009.1 GCA_913054425.1 uncultured Fidelibacterota bacterium | reverse complement strand
TCCATATCAGCATAAGACCCTACCAGAAGTTTGTCAACATCATAAATTACATTCAGTTTGTTGAACTGTTCATCAATCAACCTGTAATTCAAACCCAATGTGAAATTTGTAGGTTGCGGATCAGCTTGAGCAGGATTAATAAAAGATACTTTTGGACCAATATTTGTGATTGTCAATCCTAAATCAAGACGTGGCGATAAAAACTCTTTGTGCATATATCCAATATCAAAACCAAAATCAGTAGAAGAACCTTTACCTTTTTCAGCTCCTGCACCAAAATCTGTAAGCTGTTGATGAAATACTTTTGCATTCAATCCAAATGATCTTTTATCAGATAATAATGCACTATAAGAAACCGTAAATGCAGCCATATAACTTGTAAATTCCCCTAATATATTTCCAACTTCATCAGTGCGGGTTTGTTTCCCAAGACTTAAAAAGATAATATGACCGCCTACAGTTCCAAGATACGGATAAGACTTCCGATAGGCAGCAAAAGAATAATACATATCATCCAGGTTAAATCCTGGCAGCCATTCAGGTACATACATTAATGACAGTTCCTGACCTTTTAAAAAACCCAATCCTGCCGGATTCCAATAACTGGCATATGCATCATCCGTTACGGCAACCTGGGCCTCCCCCAAAGCACCGGCTCTTGCCCCCGGTGCAATTAACAAAAATATGGCTCCTGCTTCCCCTACACTGAACACAGGGTTACCAAGTGTTATAAGTAATAATCCTGAACATATTGCTAAACGCTTCATTAGGTTTACATCTCCCGTTGTTTCAAATTGTTATTAATTGCGAGACCCAAAAGATAAGGTCTGATGTTTAGAACGGTTAGCGATATGTCATTAAGTTTTCCATTTACTCCTGAGAATATATCCTCTGAACCTTTCACTTGTCAAGTACTGTTTCAGAAGTGTGATTTTCCACACATTTATAATGATCTGGATCAGATTTGTTCCAAATCTCTAAAACCATTTTTAATGTAACAAACCAAGAGAAATGATCGGAAGATATGTAATGAGTAAAACAACCAGGAACCTGATAACAAAAAAGGGTAATGTGGCTTTATAGATCAAAGGCATACTTTTATCAAATCGGTAAGCAGATAAAAATAAGTTCATTCCCACCGGAGGTGTGATGAAACCTAATTCTAAATTTGCAATGAATATTATAGCTAAATGTACAGGGTCAACACCGAAATAAAGTCCTAAGGGACTGATAAGAGGAACAAAAACAATTATTGCCGAAAAAATATCCATCATGCACCCTACAAGAAGTAAAAGCCCGTTTAACATAAGGAGAAAAACATATTTCGATGATATTGTTTCCTTAACCCATGATAATAAATGCATGGGAATTTGTGCATCAACCAGATAACTTGTCAACCCCATGGCTACCCCCAAGATAATTAAAACTCCACCAACCAGGGTTGCGCAATCCACGACAATTTTGGGAAGACTATTTACTTGTAAATCTTTATAAACTAATGTTTCTATTATCAAGATATAAACTACCGTAATTGCTGCTGTTTCCACCAATGTTGTAAATCCGCCAAATACACCAAATAAAATTAAGACAGGGATAACCATCTCCCACTTTGCAATCCAAAGGGTTTTTAAAGCTGAATCCCATTGAAAAGACTGAACTTTTATCCGTTCTTTACCTCCAATAAAAATAGCCCAGCCGGCAACAAAAACGACAAGCAATGTTCCGGGGATTAATCCTGCTATAAATACACTTTTCACTGACACACCGGCTGTTACACTATAAATAATGGCAGGTAAACTGGGAGGAAATAACAAACCCAAGGATCCGGAAACAGTGATAAGACCCAGGGAAAATAATTCTGAATACCCTGATTTTCTTAACAAAGGATATAAAAGTCCTCCCAAAGCTAAAATTGTCACACCAGACCCTCCGGTTAATGCAGTAAAAAATCCACACAACAAAACAACTACAACCGGCGTTCCGCCTTTTATCCATCCAAACGTACTGCTGAATACGTTTACCATTCTTTGGGAAGCACCGCTTTCAGCCAAAATATATCCAGCCAAAGTAAAAAGCGGAATTGTGGGGAGTGTTGGTGAAACCACAATCCGGTACATCTCAGCTGGTATAGCAGACATTGGAATAAAATCACCCCAGAAAAAAAGAATAGCAACACCACCTAATCCCACAAAAATTGGTGCTCCGTACACAACTGAAATACATAAAATTCCAAGGCCAACCAATATCAACCAATAGTCATCCTGAAATGCACCAGTCAATCCAATGATTATCCATAAGAGTGCCATCATCAGAATGGAAGCACGGTATAAATTATTATCAGTACTTTTGATAAGGATTTGAATTGCGATTAAACCAAATGACAGGGGCATAACAGTCTGGGTAAACCAACGGGGGATATTTGGTGCAATATCCACAGGAAAGGAAAACTCAATCTTTACTAATACCCAGCTCCCCCACATCAGGGTTAGAACAACAACAAAGGAGACAACTTTAGCTAACCATCTCCCGAATTGAAATTGTTCATCAATGGAAAAAAGAGGAGTCGTTGTGAGTGCGATAAGTTTATTCTGGCGGGCAGCCAGGATGGCGCCAAGAAAACCGATCCATAAGGTCAAATGCTGAACGAGTACGGGAGAGGCTGGAATACCGCGAAAATTGACAATTCGCGCAATTGTCTCAAAGGTGGGAATAAAAACCATAGTAAAAAATACTGTTAATGCTAAAATGTCCTCTCCCCATTTCAGGCGTTCAACAAGATGAATTTTTGCCTGGTTCATAATTGAAAATATTATTTTACTGAGATTCTCTCTGTTCCATCAATTGAATCGCCTGATCGAAAATTTCTTCCGGAATAAAGGTACCTCGAATATCAGGATACCATGTTTTCAAGTACGACTTCCAAAACAAATGATCTTCTACAGTCTGGGGATGAACTATAAGACCGTGTTCTTTCATGATCTTAATAGCTTTTGCATCATCAAAACGATGTCTTTTCTGGTGGCGGGTTCCAATTTCCTGCGCAATTTCCAATATGGATTTTTGGTAACCAGATGGTATCCGGTTCCAGATACGATTGTCAATAATGATGGAACTTGTCAATAATCCCCACTTCATTTCCAACATATGATTTGCAACCCCAAACCACTGGGATGCCAATGCTGCGATTGGAGTCACACTGATTGCATCAATTAACCCCGTTTGTAATCCGGATAAAATATCTATTGATGCAAGCAGAACAGACATATAACCAGCCTTACCCCACAATTCAGCTGTTTTATAATCTCCTGCCCATGTAAATATTTTTGCTTTTTTTAAATCTTCCGGATATCGAATTGGTTTTTCTGTAAACCAATGCGCCCAGCCAACATCCGCCCACAACAAGGGAGTAAAACCATTTTCCTTGATGCCGTCTTCTAGTTTTTTACCAATTTTATTTCGAAACCAATCCACATCATCGTAATCATCAAATAACATAGGAATAATATATACATTGACATCAGGATTAATTTCAGACAGACCTTCAGTAGTGATGGCCGCCGCATGAATCTGCCCAATCCGCATTTTTCGTATCATATCCCGTTCATCACCTACCACACCTCCGGGATAAATCCGTAAAATGATATTTCCATTGGTTGCAGTTTTCCATCTTTGTCCCATTTCCACTAACATACCGTGCCAATCCGTACCTTCCGGTGCGAGTGTCGCCATTTTAATGATTGTTTTCTTCCCTGCTGTGAGAATGGATAAAAAGATCATAAGTAAAATAGTATTTTTGAAAGAATGTTTCAGCATATCAGTAAAATAATTCATCCTTTTGTTCCAAAAGCCAACGGGCACGGGACTGGGCGATGATATTGGATAATTTTAATTCCGGATCTATATCAATATCTATAATTAAGGCTTTCTTCAAAAGATCTTCGAATTCCTCTCTATCCTGATTAAAGGTAGACACAACCTCAGCCAATGTTACATAGGGACTGGAAGCCTTACCCCCTGAGATATCTAACGCTTTTTTAAAATACATCCTAGCTTGTTTTTCACCCCCCCCTCCCTGGTTTGGTCTTTTCATTGAATATGAAATCATTGCTGAATAGATCGCTCCTTTATTCCACTCAGGTTCTGCCTCTAAGGCCCTTTCCAAAAGCCAACCAACTTTGGGTATTTCAACAATATAAGCTAAATCTCCTTTGCTGGCAGATATTGCGCCACCCCATGCTGCAGCAGTCCAATATAAAAATGGAACATCCTTTCTTTTAAAAGGAAATGATTCCATTTTTGTTGCTGTCATTAAACTGTCAAATTCAGGATATTGTAATTTAATTCCTCTTAACCCATAATCTTTAGCACGGTTAAAAATATTCTGGGCACGATTGTACAAATTCCTACCCTGATGATAATTTTTCACAATTTCTCTATCAGCCTGTTCCATTAAAAAGGCATACGAATAAATTGTTAATTCAGAAACAGCTTCCAACAGCAAATTGGAATCAACCGGATTTTGAGCAATTTTCGCTTCAATCCTGTAAACTTTCCTAGCAAATATATTTTCAGCAATATTAGGATGGTAACGAACAAAATATGCCGGTGTACACGAAGTAGTAAAAAAAATAAAAAGAAAAATACCTGATAATTTCTGGCTCCAAATCCGTTTGGTTTCAGCCATTAATTTCCTTTGAATAATTAACCGATAAGTTCTTTATATAATGGGAAATCCTTACAAATATCCTGGACTTCGGACATCACAGTTGATAACAAATCTTCACTATCTGGGGAAGATACTACCTTGTCGATCAACGCTACTATTGTTTTCATTTCATCTTGTTTCATACCCCGAGTAGTTACAGCTGGTGTCCCTATGCGGATTCCACTGGTGACAAAGGGACTTTTCTGATCAAACGGTACCATATTTTTGTTCACAGTAATTCCAACCTTTTCAAGACTATTTTCCGCTTTTTTTCCGGTGATACCATTTTCTGTCAAATCAATAAGAACCAGATGAGTGTCTGTCCCGCCGGAAACAAGATTATATCCCCTGGATAGAAATTCTTCCGCTATACATTTAGCATTATCAACTATTTGACGAGTATACTCTCTAAATTCGGGTTTTAAAGCTTCACCGAATGCAACAGCTTTGGCTGCTATGATATGCATTAGCGGTCCACCTTGAATACCCGGCATCACCATGGAGTCAATCAATTCTGATATCCTTTTCACTCGACCGGACTTCGTGGCAACTTTTCCCCATGGATTTTCTTTATCCTCACCCATCATAATCATTCCCCCCCGAGGACCCCTGAGTGTTTTATGAGTAGTCGTTGTAATTACATCGCATGTTGGAATCGGAGATGGATGCAATCCAGTTGCTACCAGACCTGCGGGATGGGCGATATCCGCCATTAGAAATGCGTTAACCTCATCAGCTACCTCCCGAAACTGCTCAAATTCAATGAAACGAGGATAGGCGCTGCCTCCACAAATTATCATTTTTGGTTTATGTTTTCGGGCAAGATCCCAAACCTCGTCAAAATCAACACGTCCTGTATCATGATGAACATGGTAGGATACAAAATTAAATAATTGTCCAGAAAAATTAACTGGACTTCCATGAGTCAAATGACCGCCATGAGCCAAATCAAGACCCATAACTGTATCGCCGATTTCCAGAAATGTCATCAAAACTGCCATATTTGCTTGTGAACCAGAATGTGGCTGGACATTCGCATACGTAGCACTAAACAAAGATTTTGCCCTGTCCTGTGCTAATATTTCAGCTTCATCTACATGCTGACATCCTCCATAATACCGTTTTCCAGGATAGCCTTCAGCATACTTATTGGTCATAACTCCACCAGCCATTTCCAATACAGAATTACTTACGAAATTTTCAGAGGCAATCAACTCTAAAGTCTCATCTTCTCTCCTGATTTCATTCTGCAGGATATTATACATTTTACTGTCAGTATTTTCTAATATCAAAAATTATCCTTTAGATTTTACCTCACCATTGTGGGTCTTTATTTAATCTCTCATCAACCCAATCATAGCAATTTGATTCTGGTAATATATATCCTCTATTCTTTTTTTCTTGATCCATCATAAACCAGTTTGATCGTGAAAACAGCGTTTCATTCTCTTTTAACCAAGCCGCTGACCCAGAATAATGTTTATAATTATTCCCTTCTGCTAATTGAAAATATTTATATGCCAATGAAGCCACAATTCGATCATCATTAGTAATATCAGTGGAACGACAGGATTGAAAAGCTTTATAATAGACGTTTCCTTTTTGCCCAAAGCCCTGACCGGATGATTTTGATACTTGAATTGCTTTATCTGCCCAGAGTAAGGCTTTCCTAAATTTCTGCAACTCTATATATACTTTAGAAGCTTGAACAATTATATGGAGATCCCGAGAATCAAGTTTTAATAAGTCTTCATAAATTATTGAAGCGTTTTCTAAATCATCAATTTCATAATATGCTTGAGCTAATTTTCTATAAGCGATCTTACTGTTTCTATCGAACCTGATCACCTTCTTTAAAACATTCACTGCTTCTTCTGGTCTATTCGCTGATATTAATCTATCAGAAAAATCCAGACCGTAAGCAGTATTTTCAGGATTTCTTTCAAAAAGTTCTCGAATATATTCCAACGGATCTTCACCAACCTTTTCCAGAGCTATTTTCATTTCACCCTGATATATTTCATTATTAGGGTCTTTTTCTAAAAGAAGGCGTAGGACATCAATCTGGTCTTCATATCGATTATTTTTACCATATACCTTAAATAACTCGATCATATTTTGGGAATCTTCTGGTGCCATGTCCATAATCTTTTCTAATTCAATAAAATATCGATCAAGTTTTTCTTGCTTTTTGTAAGAATAAGCAAGACGTTTTCGTAAATCAATATTTCCCGGGAGTGTCTGCAATCCTTTCAAAAGGACTTCTTCTGATTTTTCAAAACGACCCAAATATTCGTGAGCAATTGCATAGTACAAATAAACTTCTTCAGGGGGTGCTAATACGGGATCAAATTCATAGCAACTAAGCTCATCAATCTCTCTATAAATCCGTACTGTAGCTTCCCAATCTTGATTGCGGTAATATTCAGCTGCACTACTCATTAATCGGGGACATCTGACTTCTCTCAGGGAGTCTAATTGTGCTTGCTCAACGCGATCTTTTTCCTCCGGATCCATCCCGGGTGGCACACACATGGAAACAAATATTGCAATACTAAATGCTAACCACAAATTGAGAAATATTCTAACATGTCTCATTTTTATCTTTCTCTCCTTTTAATAAACCAAATATCACCTAAACTTAAACCAATTCTAAATTTTTGTATAATTTCACCATCAACATTAAATCCACTCCTCTGGATTATTGAGTACCCGAAATCAATCTGATTATTAGTAACACCAAATTTAATCCCAATTCCAAAAGAAACACCACGCTCATCCACGTTTTTTCTTGAATCGAATACCGACCGAAGTGCAAAGATGCCACTTCTAAAATGCACAAAATCCATTATTGATCGGGAATAATTTTTAGCAAAACGAATAATCCCGAAACTTATTCTTTCCGTGGATACTACTTTGTGTCGCAAAATTGAAAAATTGGTTTGTTTATTGGTACCATCTTTCCAATATGTTCCTTCACCGAGAATATGAACTTTTTCTTTTAATTCAATATCAAACCCTAATTGAAACTCAAATGGTAAAATTACATTTGTTACATGAGATTGAACCGGATCAGGAGTTTTATTAGGATTAGGAAAAACTTGATTAAATCCATACCTCACAACAGGTTGATAAGAAAATGATCGGACCGAAAGAGGTTTCACACTGCCTTGTATAGCAAAATAGGTGTGAACAGGAGTTTGATAGAAATGAATTCTGGAACTTTCAACATAGAGTTTTGCCAATATTCCTGAAAAAAGGTTCCTCTGATTGTATATGTAATCAGTTTGATCAAGTGTTAGAATTGTTTCCATCCTTGATGATCCAAAAAGAAAATCAAATGCAAGCGCAAAATTTTCCTTTCTACCTGAAGATTGACCAAAAGATACATGTAATGAATTAATACCACCAGAACCTTCTAAAGTTTTGGCATTAGCCAAAGTATCAATGCCGGTAAGATTGTAATATTGACTTGCATAAGGAGAAATCCCAATACCAAATATATATTTCTTTTTAATCGGGAGAATAAACTGAAATTGAGTTAAGGCTGAATGTCCATTTATGATATCATCTTCACTTTGATTAACCTGATTGCCTCCGTACATTGTAGATATATAAGCAAAATGAAGGTCGTGCCACGTAACAGGATTATTTAAGGATACCCCGGATTGAAATGCCGGCAATAATCCTGTGGATGATATACCAATCGATGCCGCATCGATTCGTGGTTGAATATAACCAATACCGAATCCATTCAATATTGTCTGTCCTTGGATTCCAGAAAAAATAAAAAAGCAGTAAGTAAGGATTGTATTACGGTATAACATACTGAATTGAAATAAAAGGGTTTTCAAGGGGATTAATTTCATTGTTAAAATTAGAAAAATGGATGGTCTTAAATGGATCGTTATCTAAACTGGAGTATAACTTTATCCCAAGATTGTTCAATTCACCAAAATGAACGTATTGTAATAATGTTTGAATGTTAATAGTAATAAAACCATCATTTGTATTCCATGATGTTTCCAATAAATAATCATAATCTGAATGTTCGGAATAGGGATCTCCTTCACTAAAAAACACATATCCTGCAGAATCCACAGTATCAGCTAATGGAAATGCTTTTATAGTAATTTTATCAGCAATAAGAGTTGTATCATACGGAAGGTTAAGATATGATTTGGTGCGAAATATAGTTTGTGCTGGTAGGAATTGCAATGTGTCTAAATTAATGCTTAGAATGGACTTTAATCCTAATGCACGTCCAACGTATAAATTACTTACATAGTCTAAAGTTGTATCTGGAGGAATGATGATAGAGACATCTTTAACAGCATAAAATGTATTACCTAATATCAGTGTATCTTTATCTTCTCCTTCACTGGGTATAAATTTTCGATAGTAAACGGATAACTTTGGATTTGCATTTGATTCTCGACTGTTAAATGCTATCAACCCGTTGTACTCATCAACCAGTGAAATGAGAAAAGTGTGGCTATTCAAGGTATCAGCAATAACCCTCATGCTATCAGTAACATCAAAAATTAATGTAGGTGTGATTTCCTCAGTTGAATCCGGTTCAGCTTCTGTTAAAGATGACGTATTTATTATTACTGAATTTAAAATCTCTAAAGAAAAGTTTCCATTATGAGAATCGTTTTCGTGAAAAATGGAATCGTTTTTCGTAAAAAATGAAAGTTGAAACGGTGGAGGTTCCGGATTAGGGATTGAATCATTAGAAAATATTAATTCCAGAAATGCACTGTCAATTGTGACCGTATCCGCTAATAAGGATGACAGGGAAGTACCATATGATGACGATGAAATCTGCAAAAGAATAAACTCGTTAATAAATCCTCCATCATTTCCAAGATATAATTTATCCAAATTCCCCATCTCTGGCGGTACCTGGTAAGTAAATCCACTAACTTTGTTGTAAAGTATGAGTGAATCTACATGTAATGGTGCATCAGAAAGATCGTATGGAATTGGTTCTTCTGAACAGCTGAAAAATAGAATGGAGCTAAAAATCCATAAATATGGAAAAAGGTAGAAAAGGTTTTTCATGAAATACGATAAATAGAACGAGGGATCAACCGGAAAGTTTCTTCAGAACAATTTCCATTTCATTAGCAATTGCTGAGAAGTCTGGTGATTCAATACTATCCAAATCAATAATAGTCAGTTTCTCCTTATTTGCTTTTACTCCATTGAGTTTTAGCAATTTATCAGCCAAATTATTCCCAGGGGAATTAAACACGATTATATGATCAGAAAAATAAGAAGACACCTCAAAGGTATTGATAGAATTCCCTTTAATATTAGCAGGAATTTTAACTCCTGAAACTTCATAGGCTTTTCGACTGAAAACTGAACATTCATCTAAAGAATGAATAACCTGAACAGTTTTAATACCTTTGTAAAATTTTTGTTCTCTGTATAACTGATTATAAATGATGGGAACCATGGATGTCTGCCACCCATTGCAAATTATAATATCCGGACACCAGAAAAGATGCGGAAGGGTGGCCAAGGAAGCATTTCCATAAAACGAATATCGTATATCATTATCCTTCAGTATTCGTCCATTTTTTGATTTATATACTAGAGTTGTTAAAGGTTTAAACCATTCTAAGTGCTCCAAAAAATAGACTTGAACTCTTGTTCTAGGGATAAAAGCACTTTTCGCTGATGTCATTTGGTCGATCCCATCAAAAACAAATGGAATTTCTCTTAACCGAATGACTTCTCTTAAAATAAATTTCCGTTCACTAATAAACCCATATTTGGGATGCATAATGCGAATATCATGATCTTTCTTCTGTATAAACAGGGGAACTTTAGCGGAGAAATCGGCAAGGGAGGTAGCATTCGCGAAAGGTGTGATTTCCGTTGTCAGAAAAAATAGTTTTAATCTCTTCATAAACTTTATTCTGTTGTTAATTGATTAATTGTTTCTCCAGCAATATGCAGGTATTCACTGTCAGGGTAATAATCAATCAGATACTGGTAGGCCTCTTTTGCCTTATCAATATTACCCATATTTAAAAATGCGTGACCGAGTTTCAGTTGAGCATCGGCATCTTTATCTGAAGCAGGAAATCGGCTCACTTTTTTAAACTCAGTGATAGACCGTTTATAATTTTTTTGTGAATAATAACATTCTGCCAGCCAATATTGACTATTATCAGCCAATTTCATCTCATTATTGGGATCAGAAATGACTAAAATAGAAAATCCTTTAATTGCTTCTTCATAATTCCCTTTGTGATAATTACTCATAGCATCAATGTAAATTTCTTTGTATTCTGCCGGACTTACTTTTACTGATGGACTAATTATACTCTTTTCTGATTTCAAATTATACATTTCTGAAAAGCTATTAGTCAGAGTTACAATTTTATTTTCAATCATTATTAATTTTGCTAATATTTCAAAATTAGTACTATCAGTTCGACCAGCATTATCCTCTAACAATTGAATTTTATTTTCATTTCTGTTGATGTGATTGATCAACGCTACATTTGATGCAACCATTGATTTAGTTAAGGAATCAGCAGCTTTAAGTGCATTTAACAAATTAGGCAAAAGAATATTAATATGAGTTTCAAGTGAATCAATTCTTACTCTTTCTCTTTTTAACTGTGCCTCGAGTGATTTTAATTCTCCTTGCGCAAACAAAGTTGTTACCAAAATTGTCAGTGTAACAGTGCTTTTGAGTAGTTTTGTATGTTTCATGGACATCCTATTAAAATAATTATAAAAATGAATGGTTAAATTTACCCCTCAATCGAAGGAACTTCAATAAGTTTTACCCCGCTTTGGATTATTCGTTTGAATCTACACCAACATTCATTACAATACCAACCATCATAAAACATGACAATAAAAATGACCCGCCGGATGATATAAATGGCAGAGGAAGACCTTTTACGGGAATCATTCCTACAGTCATTGCCGTATTTACAAAAACATGAGCCAGGAATAATGAGGCGATTCCAATTAAAACCAAACCTGAAAAACGATCCTTAGATGAATACCCTAATTTTACCATTTTTAAGATCATCCAAGTAAATATTAGTATTATCACTAAAATAAAAACAAATCCCAGTTCTTCTCCAATGACGGATAGAATAAAATCGGATTCCTGAACAGGTAAAAATTTTAAATGGGTTTGTGTCCCTGCCCCCCATCCTTTCCCAAAAGCACCACCAGATCCAATTGCAGTCTGGCTTTGAATAATCTGGTAGGCTGCACCCAATGGGTCCAATTTCTGATCAAAAAATGCCAGAATCCGGTTTTGTTGGTAATCTTTCAATGAATCCCAGAACATAGGAGCAAGGAGGCCAAGAAAAAGATTGCTAAAATATATCACGAGACCGAAAATTAATTTCGGCCTTTCAAAAAAGATAATAATAATCATAAAAACTCCCCAAATGGAAAATGAAAGTGTATGAAAAGCTGTCAGTACACTCAATAAAGGGGCAAGAAAAAGAAAAATATGATATGGCCGGGCACCAGCCCAATAAAGCATTGGTAAAAGAGGTGTAAAAATAACCAGAGCTGTTCCTAAATCCGGTTGTTTTAATATGACCACAGCAGGAATTACTACCATTATTAAAGGAAAGAAAAATGACGAAAGGTTTTTCATTTCAAGATTATGATCAGATAAATATTTTGCAAGACTAATTACAATAATCCATTTTGCAAATTCTGACGGCTGGAATCCAAAAGGACCCAGTTCAATCCATCGATACGTTCCAGCAATAGTCCTGCCGAAATACGGTAAAAAAAGTACTCCAATCACAATAAAGTACATCGTAAAAATATATTTGTGGATTAAGTATTTTGGGATGAATATCACAGTCAACAATCCGATTAATGATGGCCCAAGAAACACTAACTGTTTAAAAAATGAACTCCCTAAAATATCTGAACTCTGGTGAACAGAAATACTTAATAAAGAAAATAATCCAATGGATGTTAGAACCATACTTGCAAAAATGATTGCAAAAGGACTTCTAGAAAACCGATTTCCACTTATAGAAAACATCAAGGAGTTTTGAATACCATTTGTGATTGTGTTTTTGGTAAAAAATACTGGGAATATGCTCTACGTGCAATGGGCGCAGCAATTTCTCCTCCATGTCCACCGTTCTCAATTAAAATTACTGTAGTTACTATTTTGTTTTCCTTTTGTCCAAATCCGATGAACCAGGCATGAGGATCTCCATGCGGATTTTCTGCAGTGCCAGTCTTACCCCCTATCCTTAACCCCTTTATTTTTGGATCAGCAGCCCGACCGGTACCTCGATCATCGGAAACTGTTGCCAGTAAATATTTTTCAATTTTATTCCAGGTATTATCTGAAAGTTGAGGTTGATTTTCCTTTTTGGTATTATCATTCTTTACAAAATGCAATTCCCCTGCATTTCCGTGAGTAGCAATTTGATTGATAAATTGTACCATTTGAATCGGAGTTACCAGCACATCTCCCTGTCCAAGCGCCAAGTTTAATAAATTTCCCCGCGACCATCCCCATTTCCCATATTTTCTGTTCATATATTTCTCTGTAGGTATGATTCCCGTTTTTTCATAAGGTAGGTTAATCCCCGTTTTTTGACCAAATCCGAAATCAAAACATATATCTGCCCACTGAACCAGGGATAATCTTTGAACCATCTTGTAGAAATAAATATTACATGATTGAGCGACACCCACTTGTAAATTAACGGAACCATGTCCGGTTTCATTCCAGCAACGAAAAATACGATCCCCAAATTGATATGAACCGGAGCACTCCACCTCATTTGATGGATCCAATAAGTTTTCTTCCAACAGGGAAAGAACAGTGATTATTTTGAAGGTTGATCCGGGTGGATATAAACCTGTGATAACTCTATCCATTAATGGGCGATGGGGATCATTGCGGACTTCATTCCAATCATCTTTAAGCATTTTACCAGTAAAAATATTTGGGGGGTAATCCGGTTTGCTCACATAAGCAAGTATTTCCCCTGTCATAGGATTAGATATTACAGCTATACCACGATAATCTTTCATCTGGTCTTCCATTAAAAATTGAAGATCTGCATCAATCATTAATTTCAAATCAGCCCCAGGTTCAGAACGCCGGTTTTTATACCCCTTGACTTCCTCCATTTCCCTACCCAGGGCATCTACCTCAAGATACTTAACACCACGTTTTCCCCGGAGTTGAGATTCATAAAACTTCTCCAATCCAGACCATCCAATCAAATCCCCAAGTTCATACACATTAGGGTCCCTTAGTTTTTCTAGGATTGGTTTATCAACTTCTTTAAGATATCCCAGAAAATGTGATCCATTTATTCTGCTGGGATAATATCGTTCAGGAAACTGTTTATAATTGACTCCAGGCAAATCCAATTTATTCTCTTCAAGAATACTAATCTGTTGAAATGTAAGATCTTTTATCAATCGTGTTGGAACAAACTTAGCCCGGTAATATTTCCTGAAATTTTCAGCGATTATTGCTGAGTCAATACCAGTACATTGACTAATGGTATTAAAAATCTTCTCTTTTTGCTCCATTTCCCCCGGTATTGCAGTTAATATATATGTTGGATAGTTATCCACTAATATTTTTCCATTTCTGTCAAGAATCAACCCTCGGGGAGCATTAATAGTTACAGCACGAATTCGATTAATTTCCGCTTTTTGTATGTACTTTTCATATCGAAATATCTGTAAATAGAAAAAGCGACTCAAGAGTATTAACATTAGGAATATAACAACTCCATTAATAATATAATATCGCAGCTTCGATACTAGATTTTTTGCTTTAAGCATTTAGTCGCCTGGTTGAAGCGGAATAATCATTTGAAAAATTCCGAGGAAACCAAGGGTATATCCCGAGGTCCAAATCCATGTTAACCAAAAAACAGTCATTTTAGTTTCAAATAAATCCTGGTACCGGATAAAAGAATAGATAAAGAAATGAAATAGAATTATTCCAACCCAAGTCAAATGAAAATATGTTGGAATCATTGTATAATACTTACCATGCAAAAATCCTGATAAATATCCGGTTAAAACATATATAAGAGAAGTCAACCCAAACAATGACCCAACTCCTGTAAAATCAACCATCAGTCCCATGAAAAATCCAACAATTACACTTGGAAAACTTCCATGATGTAATCCAATATATAAAATATAAATCAGGACAAAATCTGGACGGATTCCATTTATAGAAAGAAAATCCGCCAAAATAAACTGCAAGAAAAATACACCAACTAATGGATATAATAATTTAATCCAGTTCATCACCCTGATCAGTAATAACAAAAACATTAATGAGTGAACCAAGGTCGTCATTGACACGTACAGAAATAATCTTTTGAAAACTCCCCCGTACATCCGTGATACCAATGACTTTACCCACAGGGAGATTTCTCGGGTAAATTTTACTGAACCCCGATGTCACAACCTTGTTCCCCATTTCTATTACTGCATTTTTCTGTACTTCCCTAATCTCGCAGAAATTTGGCCCCACCCAACGAAGTATTCCAGTCACCTCACTCGGTATAATCCTTACACTCAACCGAAAGTTCAAATCACTCAGTAATTGCACAACCGCAGAACGGTCACCTACGAGTATCGTCTTCCCTATAATACCTGAAGATGTCAATACAGGATTATTCAATTCAACTCCGGAAAGAGCACCAACATCGATTGAAATAGACGTTATATTTGAATGTAATCCTTTGTTAATCACTTGTGACGCTAAAAGTGTTAACTTGCTTTCACGCTTAAATTCCAATAGTTGCTCAAGACGTTTATTTTCTGATACAAGCTGGAGCATGGATTCAACCTGAAGGAATAATCTAAGATTTTTTTCTCTTAAAAGAGCATTTTCCTCTTCAAGAAGAAAAGATGATTTCACCCATGCCAGGGGAGAATAAAGAAAGGAAAAAATATCAAGAGTTTTACCCCGTATCAGGTTTAAACTGGGTGATGAATCACCAGTTAAAAGGATATTTAGTGAGAGACTAAAAAAAACTACAAATGCAATATGAGGTTTATTCCGAAGAATGGATAAATATAGACTCCTCACAACCACCCTACATTAATACATCCTCATATTTCTTCACATTTTCTAAAACAATTCCAGTACCGCGTACTACGGATAATAATGGTTCTTCGGCTATATTCACGGGTACATTGGTTCGTTCCCGGATTATTTGATCAATGCCTTTTAAAAGGCTTCCCCCTCCAGTCATAATAATCCCACGGTCAAGAATGTCCGAAGCCAGTTCCGGAGGTGTTTTTTCCAATGCATGCTTCACTGCTTCTACAATGGCATTTACCGGGTCCTTAATCGCCTGACGGATTTCATCAGAGGATACTTCGATTATTTTCGGAATACCGGAAACAAGATCGCGTCCCTTTACGGAAATAGTGGTAGGTTTTATCCTCATTGCAGAACCTACAGATTTCTTAATTGCTTCAGCGGTGGGTAGACCAATTTCAAGCTTGTGCTCAGATCGAAACCAATGAATAATTGCTTCATCCATCTCATCTCCAGCAATGCGGATAGTTTCTTTAGTAACGACACCATTTAATGCAATTACGGCGATCTCGGTAGTACCACCACCAATATCTACAATTATATTTCCAATTGGTTTGCTGATATCAAGTCCAATACCTATTGCGGCCGCTACGGGCTCTTCAATCAAATATACTTCCCTGGCATTAGCACGCTGACCGGAATCCTTTACAGCACTTTGTTCAACCGGTGTTACCCCGCTTGGTACACAGAGAACCATTCGAGGTCTCGCAAGCCGGTTCAGGTTAATTTTTCGGATAAAACCCTGCAGCATTCCATCTGTCATATTAAAATCCGCAATAACACCATCCTGGAGAGGACGGATTGTCTCTAATTCCCTATGGGTTTTGCCAACCATTTCCTTTGCCTCCTGACCAACTGCAACAATTTTTTGATCATGGACAGACCGGGCAACAATTGAGGGCTCGTTAATAATTATTCCCTTCCCTTTCAACCAAATGAGCGTGTTAGCAGTTCCAAGATCAATGGCAATATCCCCAGAGATCCAGTTAAACGTGTTTGAAATGGTTCCAAAAAACCCCATATAAAGCCAGCTAATTATTATTTATTGAAAAATATCTATCGTAAAAGTTAAGATATTTCTAAATCATTTCATTAAGAATTGTTTTATTCAGTTGGATTATAAATGAAAAAAGAAATAGTGATGGATTCAATTTTATTTCAACAAAACCATTTCTTTTGTTTCTATAAAATTACCTGCCTTTAATTTATAAAAATATACTCCGGCACTCACAAGATTTCCATTATTATTTGTTGCATCCCAATTTACGGTTTTAACACCCGGGCCCTGTTTTCTATTTACTAGCGTTTTAACTATCTTACCAAGCATATCATAAATCACCAATGTAACCTGTGAAGATTGAAACAATTCATATTTGATTTTTGTTATTGGATTAAAAGGATTTGGATAATTTTGATACAAAACAAATTGTCCTGGTAATAACGATTCATCCCTAACCGCTGCTTGAGCAGTAAACCCGGCCGTAGAGAAAAGTCCTCTTCCATGGGTAGCGGCAATGACAAAATTATCAGAACTGCGGATTTGAAGCATGTCAGTGCGGACGTTAGCCAACCCGCTATTGGATGCTGCCCATTCCGGTGAATCTGAACTGAAACTTGTGGTACTCCAAACACCTACCTCTGTCGCTAGAATTACTTCTTCCCGGTTATTTGGATTATACAAAGCCCAGCGTACAGGCATATCCGGTAACATAGTCTCTTCTTTTGTTCCTTCCTTGTTAGCCCATGATGATCCTCCATCTAAAGTTTCCCAAACAGAAATAACACCGTAGTTTGAAAAAGTGACTAAAATTTGATTTTCTGAATCACCCAGCTCAATACACGAAATATAACCGCTTGGGAAATCATCCCCGGTGATATCGCTAATCGAAGGGCTAGTGCCATGAGCATCAAGCACTTTTAATAATCGTCCTGTACCAGATCCAACGAAAATTGTATTATCAGAATAGTCGGAAACCCGAACATGAGCTGCAAGGGATCCCAGTTCAATTGCCAAACTATCCACGTAATAACCACCGGTTACTTCCATGATACGCCTAAGAGAATATTCGCTTTTAGCAGAATACAAAATGTCAGCTTCATTATCATAATCCGCCGGATTAATGAAACGACCTGAGTTATCGTTTGTAATCGATTGAAAGTAATTGCCATAGTCTGTACTCAGGTAATAGTTATTGTACACATAAGAGGTAATCTGATAGCTTGGGTCGGTCTGATCAATAAAACAATAGGCGCCATCACCGCCGGTTACTTCATAGGTAGCAACGATTCCTGATGCATCAATAAATTGTTGTGATCCATTGTCTTGGGAACCTGCAAGAAAATAATATTCTCCTTCATCCGGATGAAGAGCACAGCTGTAAAACTGGGTGACATTATATCCGGAATTTTTTGCTGTAAAATCAGCACCGGCATCAGTAGTCATGTGTATGCCCCCATCGTTGCCAAAAACAACTGTATTCGGATACCCAGGCCTGAAAGAAAAAGAATGCTGATCAGCATGAACGTAATCAAAACCAAAACCTCCATACCATTGAGATTTTTGTGTCCAGGTTGCTCCGCCATCAGTTGATTTATGAAGATCGATACCACCAGCATATAGAGTATTCTCATCATCAGGAGCGACCGCGAGGATAAGGTCATACCAGGCCTGCCCTCTTGTAAAATGGTTATCGTTTTCGTTAAGCGGGATAGTAACCGACGACCAAATTGAGCCGCCATCGGTTGATTTAACAAAGATGCCAATATCATCATCACCTGATCCTCCTGAGCCAACTGCATAGACTATATTTGCGTTGCTTGGCGCACAAGCAAGTTCCATTCGGTTCGACTCCGTATTCTCGTATACCATAGACCACGTAGTGCCATCACTTGATTTAAGAATTTGTCCACCGCCATTTTCGTAGGCATTGTCCCTTGTTCCTGCCCAGATGTTATTATTCGCATCTATCTCCAGGTCACTTGGCTGATAGAGAGAACCGGAAGAGCCTGACCAGACCTGAGTAAATGTTTCTCCACCATCTACAGATCGTAATAATCCGCGGGTTCCATAGTGCCACTGACCTCCGTAATAGTTCATTCCAGCCGCAACGTAGAGTACTCCTGTACCATTTTCATTACGAACCACTATATCATTTATCCAATAAAAATCATCGGTGCTGCTCAATCTTGTCCAGCTACTTCCTCCATCTGTTGTCTTCCAGATACCAAATCCACGGGAAGCGGAAGTATATATTTCTCCGGTACCCACATAAAATATTTGTGTATTTACAGGATCATAGGCGATACAGCTGACTGCAATATTATCCCAAAAATCATCAATTTTATTCCATAACGGTTCAGAAGCTGTAATATCATCAGTAAACCATAAACCTCCGGTTACGCCTCCTGCCCAGAATTTTTTCCATTCTGAGTCATTGGGATCAAACATTACAGCTCGTGTACGGCCGCCCACGTTATTTGGACCATGTTCATTCCAGTCTACACTCGCTATTCGTAATGATCTGGAGATTTCTACTTTTTCAAATGCCTGGATCAAACGTTCTCGCGGTACTATTTTAAGCGCTGGGTCTACTGTCATGAAAAATTCCTGTTCTGCTGCTAAATCCGGACGATCTTTTTTAGGTAGGATTTTTTTCCATTCCTTCTTTGTCAATTTTGGACGGTTATTATAAGGATGGTCCCGTAAATACTGTTCGTAATCTATACGGTTTTCTCTTCCTTTTGAGAAATAGGATTGTAGTTTCAGTACTGTGTAAAATGATATAAAGATTCCAAAAAAAAGAGTGATGATAAATACCTGGCCGTATCTCATCATTGAACCACCTTTTCCAGTTTAATCTTGTAATTTATTGATGAATAATATGTTGGTAGATTCCTCATTACCGTTATTTCTTTCTATAAAGAAATAGTCTGTACGATTTATACTTCCGAAAAGCGCCTGAATTCATACTCCCCGAAAAATAGACCCGGTCAATTTTCTCAAACCTATCCTTAAATTTCCAGTTCAGAAATTTTGTAAATCCAGAATAGTTGCTTTGAAAATATCTGCTTAGCATATCTCTAAATGGAAATCCAACTTTACTAAGGAAATCATCAAGAATTTGGATTGTGGGTGCTGTTTCTTTGGTGATATCAATATTTTCAATTTCCTCGAAAGAAAATTGAGATAATATTTCTTGAAATTTTGACAGGCTATGTCCGCCTCCTAGTGGACTTTTTCCTTCTGTATCGGTTTTAAAAAAATCACAGATCAATACATATCCTTTATTATTTAACAGGCTTAAAGACTTATCAAGAGCTTCTTTAATTTTAATATATTGGAAGCTCTCACTAAATAGGATTAAATCATAGCGTTCATCGGTTTGAACCTCCTCATAAATACACGGAAAAATGTTTGCTGAATCTCCCAGTTTTTCACGGATTTGATTTGTGAGGTATTTACTGGGAGAAACACAGTCTACTAAGTATTTTTTTTCAATTAACCTCTTGGCAAAATTCCCCGATCCACTCCCAACATCTAAAATTCGATGGACATCATCAGGAATATGAGAAAAAATAAAATCTGAATAATTTTTCTGTGCCTTTGGAAAATTTACAACATCAGCTTCCAAATCTTCAGGCCAATACCCATAATGAAGATCGTCAGTTTTAAGAAAATAGCGACCAAGGACGAGACCTAACTCTAACCCAACTTCCTTTGAATCTACCTTTTTTCTTTTACTCATGCTTACATCCGGAATTTGAAAGAAAAATTACCAACATTTACAGCCAGGAAAATCACTCGATAAAAAATCTCCCATTTTCCAACAGAACATTTTTTGTTTCCCCAAATTGAATTTGATGAATTCTTGAATAATTTGAGTGAGTTTTTATAAAGTAAAATTCTACCTCAGAAAATTTTCAATATCAAATGCGGGGAGCAATCTCCCCAATGTTTTTCAATCAATTATGGGATGAACCTGATTATTGCTTTCCAGTTATAGTTTAAATTTTACTTAAATCACTTTATGGACCAGAAAACCTACCATGACAATTAAAGCAATAAAAATCAGAGAAACACCAATGTTCCCTTTTTTTATTTCCTCCCATTCATCTATGTCTGTAGACAACCAGTCAAAAACTTTTAAAGCAATTCCAATACCAAAAGCGAACCCGACAGCTGCTACTATCGACCAGCCTAATGCTCTGGCATATTCTGTAAATAATCCTGACCATGATGTTGGATCTAACATTCTTCCTCCTTATAGTGTTTGTA
>CAJXJG010000008.1 GCA_913054425.1 uncultured Fidelibacterota bacterium | reverse complement strand
ATTATTGAAGTTGACTACTCTCAAAACTGGAACCTTGTTGGATTACCTCTTGAGATTGAAAATTCCAACTATCAGACACTCTTTCCAGAATCTACTGAAGGAACTCTCTATTCCTATAATGGTGAACAATATGTATTAGGAGAAGAACTCCAAATGGGTAACGGTTACTGGATTCACTATGAAAATGAAGGAACAACCCAGTTATCTGGAATACCAGTAAACGAAATGACTCTACAACTGAATGCAGGCTGGAATCTCATAAGCGGGATCAGTTCCGTGGTAGGACTTACGGGAATTTCCGACCCGGGAAATATTGTGGTACCGGGGACGATCTTTGAATTTACAGGTTCATACGATTATGCCACCCTATTGACACCCGGTCATGGATACTGGATCTATGCAAGTACGGACGGAGACATTACTATTTCAAGCGGCAATAGCTCCAGAAAAAATACTTTTAATCCGGAGAATCTGGATAAAGTCAATAAACTCAGCTTCAATGGATATGAACTCTATTTTGGTATATCTATTTCAGAAAAAGAAATGGCAAGCTATCAGCTTCCTCCCAAGCCCCCCGCAGGTGCCTTTGATCTACGATTTAAAGATGGATGGCGAGTGGTGAAAGACTATGGTGAAGTAGAGGTGATGAACAACAGTGAGACCCTTGCTATTGCTTACGATATCAAAATAGAAGCAGGAGAACACATGAACTGGGTACTTACTTCTGCAAGTGGTGAAGAATATACTCTTGAAGGCACAGATGAGATTATAGTACCAACAGAAGAAACATTTACTTTAGAGAAAAAGGCTATTATTCCAATTGCCTACACGCTCCATCAGAACTACCCTAACCCGTTCAATCCCATCACAAATTTACGATATGATCTTCCAGAGCGGGCACAGGTTACTCTTACAGTATTCGATTTAATGGGGAGACAAATAACCCAGCTGGTAAACACTGCTCAGGAGTCAGGCTACAAGTCAGTACAATGGAATGCAACTGATATGCATGGTAAGCCTGTAAGTGCTGGAGTATACCTCTACCAGATTCGTGTTGGTGAGTTTGTGCAGACAAGGAAGATGGTGCTGTTGAAGTAAATTAATTCCTCTGGGTAAATTGAAATAGGGAGATAAAATGGGGAAGCCAACAAAAGGAATTTTGGTTTTTATCGGTCTTTTTCCGGTATATTTATTATTCTGGCCAGTTGATGCTGAACCGGTTGTCTGGGACCCGCCGGCAGCACCTGAAATGAAAGGGCAGTTTGAGCCAAACAATTATTTACAGGATGCGGAGATCCTGGGGTTGAATGATGGAATTGGGCCGGAAGATATTGCAGTGGATGAAGCGGGCATTATGTATGCAGGCTACGAGGATGGCAGAATCATCAAATATGATGGGCAGGGAAATAGCCTGGGTGTATTTGTGAATACACAGGGACGACCGTTGGGGATGGATTTTGACGGTGAGGGGAATTTGATCATTGCTGATGCCCATAAGGGATTGTTGCGCGCAGCTCAGGACGGTAATCTGACCACTCTTACAACCGAAGCGGATGGTATTCCGTTTAAGTTTTCCGATGATGTGGATGTAGCTGCGGATGGCAAAATCTATTTTACTGATGCATCATCCCGATATGGTGTGCATGATTATCGGCTGGACCTCATGGCCCACCAACCTTATGGTCGTCTGCTGGAATATGACCCTGATACAAAAACGACAACAACGTTATTATCGGATTTATATTTTGCCAATGGCGTTGCTTTAAGTCCCGGTGGTGAATTTGTTTTGGTCAATGAGACATCCGAATACCGGGTGCAGAAATATTGGCTAAAGGGAGAAAAAGCCGGCCAGTCGGAGATACTGATGGATAATCTGCCCGGATTTCCCGATGGTATTTCCTCCAATGGAAAAGGTACTTACTGGATAGCCATGCCGGCTTTGAGAAAAGAGATTATTGATAATCTGGCCGGTAAACCCTTTGTGCGGAAAATTATTCTACGCCTGCCGGAAGCCCTTCAGCCGGCGCCAGACAGGCATGGTTTTGTGCTGGGAATTGATGGCGCGGGGAGGGTAATCCATAATCTTCAGGATTCTTCTCCGGAATCATTTTCACCCATAACCAGTGTAGAGGAAAAAAACGGTGTTTTGTATCTGGGGAGCCTGACCTACCCGGGTTTCGCCCGAATCAGTGCTCCTGAATAATATCTAAAGCAAATTGAATAGCAGCAGGGATGTTTGTTATTTCATCCCAAACTTTTTTACAAAGAGGTGAGTAAAACTAAAAACCCCGCTTCTGGGCGGGGGTTGATATGGTTAATCATTATAATTGAGTATTTTTAAACAAATCCAAAGACCAACGGAAGTAGATAAGTGACAAAAACAAACCAGCAACAATAAACTGGAAGATAACTAACGACTTTCTTTCGTAAGAGATCAAAATCAATCTGATGAATTATCACCCTAACATAAGCGATCGCAATAATAATTAAGTGAATGAAAACAATCCAATTGACTCCCAACACACAAAAGCGATTTGGTGTAAACCCAAATTCAACTAAACGGAATGTAATAGCTGAGAGTGCAATAAGATTAATTAATATACTGGCACTCACTAGAAGAACGTTCACGTAATCTGTTATGTAGATTTTAGAATCTCGTCCACGTGTTACAATTGAAAAAAAGATTATGCCTAATATCAGGATTAACAGTCCATTGAATACAACAAGAAATTCCCGATTAACGAACGGACTATATCCACCTATCATCATTACAATTATATAAGCAAAAACAAAAATAAAAAATAGGGGTGAAAAAATTTTCGCTAATAACTCTGTAATATAAAGTCTTCTTTGCAATATTGAATCATAAAGATAGGTTGCCACTAATGGAATGGATACAATTCCAATAACACCAACATTTGATAGATACCAATCTTCTATATCAACGCCCATTAGTTCGAAAAGTCCCATTGCAAAAGCGGTTAGCACTCCACCCCCAAGCAGAATGAGTATACTCAGGATAAAAATGTCACCACAAAACTTTAAAAAAGCAATTCGTTGTTCAGTCTCTCGCCAATCTTTCTGTACAAAACAAATACCCAGAAATATTAAAGTAGCTAAAGGTAGATGGATAAGCGCCATAGTGACCGAATCTGATGATTGCCAATTCGGTAACAATATTAAATAAATTGATGTCAATATACTGAATATCGATAACGCAATAGAAAATAGGAGATTTGGATTTTTAAATAAAAAATATGTGGCTACCGATAGGACAATAAAAAAAGGTGCAAATCTAGGGTAATACCATATTTCAGTGAAAAAATTCTCAGGAACTCTAACCATAAGTCCAAAGAAGGCAACTATCAAGCATACGACTGGAATTGGTACTGCAGAAGGATTTTTATCTCCGCCTTCATATTCTAGGCGTACTCTCCAAAATTTAAATAATTTTGAATTAGGTTTTTGGGTAGCCGCGGACAACAAAGATACTTTAAAATTTTCAGGGTCTGATCTATATAGATCTTCAAGTGCCTGAGGGTCGTCTTCCTTATCCAAAATTTGTTTTTTAGTTAACTCAGTCATACATATATATTATTAGAATATTCATACTATACTACAAACGTGACATTTATGTTTCTAAAGTTTTTTACCACTTAACTTCCAACCAAACCAACCCATTGGAATATAAGCTAGTAAAAGGTCAACACTAATAAACCAGATAGGGGCAGGTAATATGAATACCATAGTTATGCCTCCTAAGAGAAAAAATATGCCTATACAAATAGCCAACATCATATGATGACTAGCTGAAAACTTAGCAGTGACAAATGCTCCTGCTAATGTCCCAATTGCATGTGCAAGAAAGGGGAATAAAAAATATTTAATCTCCCACATTTTTGCATTCATAGGATCAACTCCATCAGCAAGAGGAATTAACTGACTTCCAGCAATAATTAATCCCATATTTACAACCATTCCAATGAAACCTCCTCCAAGAATAGCTAATACGTTTTTAAATATTTTATTCATTTTGTCACTCCCTATCCCCACTTTTTTTCAAAGTTTGGATGATTAATTGAAAGTCATTAAATATAATCTGCATATCGATCATAGTAGTGATTGAATTCGTCCTGGATTTTTGTTTCGGTCAGGTTAAACTGCTCCAGCGAATATTGATGTGTTTTCCCGATCCTTTTCCGCTTGCTATTTCCAAGCCAGTCAGAAATATTGGATTGGGTTTCATTATTAATATCAATTCCCAGCCATTTGTAAATCTGAATTAATGTATTCAACGGATCCTTTACCAGATCGGTATACGCTAAATCCAAAATTTGGTCCGAATTAGTTTCATCCCTGAAAGCAATGGAATTTGTTATAATCTTCCTCACCCAATTTAGGATTTGATTTGCGGTTTCTTCAGCATTCACATGGTTGGAGTGAATCTGGCGGGAAATGACAACCAGGCTTGCCATGGATGGTATCAATTCCAACGGATCCCTGTGCAAGTGCACAATGCGTGCATCAGGGTAGGTTTTAAAAAGATATTTCAGGAAAAAAAGGTGGACGGGCGCCTTCAGCACCCATTGTTTTTTCCTGAAATGGTACCCTAAGTACTGCAGCTGTTTTTTGTGATAATTATATGTTTCGGTCATATCGTGGTTTTGGAACCAATCCATATAGGATGGGATATTTTTGAACATAAAATAAATTATGCTGGTAAAATTCCGTTCCATAAGTCCGTTGCATTCTTCTGGACCATGAGGATTTATCTCATGTGCAATGAAAAATTCCGGCGCTATAGTTTTTAGGTTATCAACAAAGGATTCACAGGATTTGATAATGTAATTATCCTGCAAATTTTCATGAGTCGGCTGTGGACCGACCGCTACCTGCTCCCAGTAATGCAGGTGGCGAAAATGATCATTCTGAAACAGCAGGTTCTGCAAAAAAGTGGTTCCGGTTCTGGGTAAACCAAGAATAAACACAGGTTTGTCTATGGGGGTTTTCAACATTTCTGGATTTGTGTTAAAGGCCCTCTGTAACCTGATCCGGTCTTTCACAGAGCGGATACATCCTTTCTGTAGAAATTGTCTCCCAAATAAATGTAGTCTGGCTTCCTTAATGCTTGAATTAAGTAATTCCCGCATTCCTTCCAGAAAACTGTCAATACCCCAGTCGTTAAACCCGGCAGAATTTCTGGCGGCATCCAAAATATACTGTTCAGATAAATCCGGTTTGGATGGAAAGAAACTTCCAGCTAAATTTAACGCATTAAAACTAAGGGGGCGTTTTTTAAGGGAAGCCGTTGTTTGCATACGTTGTATTTTTATTTGGGTTTTGTCATTTCCATCACCTTAACGTCAAATTCCGGATGGCTTCCTTCCAGGAGGAGACTTCTTGCTACCAGGTACCCTGAATTATGCCCTGCAGTATCCAGCCAGTTGGTATAGCCATTATTTTGTTGCCCAACACAAATATCGAATCTACCGTTTTCATCTAGTTGAATCTGGTCATGATTTAAAATCACCTGATGGCGGGTATAATCATAACTTTCCAGCCAGACATTATAAAAGGTAAAACTGAAATACCGTGCTTTTGGCAAGCTGCCGCTCACTATGATCATTTGGTCAGGTTCCAGTTCATACCAGCAAAGCTTGTAGGTATTATCGGGTGTAGGGAATAATAGCTCGACCGGAACATCAACGAACTTATTTTTCGGAAAATTTGATATTCTCTGATAAGCATCCAGAGTACGCATATAAATAGATTCCAGCATGCGTCTGGACAATTCAATGCGTTTTGCCAGCCAGGCTGAATTTAAAGGTTTTGGTTCCGGAACATCCCCAAGAAATTCAACTTCTAATTCCATTGGCGGCTGTTTATTTCTGTCTGTGAAATATTGACGTACCATTACCATGTGTTCATCTCCATTTCCCAACAAAGTTGGATTATCCTCAGGATTAGCTGAAATTAAAATCTCAAACAGACCATCATTGCCAATTTCCAATTGTTCATCTGTTATACAAACACCAATTCGTCCACCCCGTCCATAAAGCATCACTCCCACATAGTTGGTTCCTTGAGGAATTGTTCCTCTCACCCTGTAACTCCGTCCATTTCTCAAATCAATGGGAGCTTGAAGGTAATCCGCATCAGGACAATCACCGAACATTTTCCGATGGGGTCCTTCAGAATGCCTGAACTGAGGTCTGTCAGCATCAATATATTCCACAAAGGAATCCACGGAAGCTGAAAGCATCCGCAGGAGGAAACGCCTGCCTTCCACAGCATCCAGTTCCTGTGGTATGTTTGTTGTCTTTTCCAGTTTTAACACTGATTTCATTAATTGGTTTAACGCATGGGTTATTATTTCATTGTGGTTCATGTTGTTCTCAGTTTATTTTTTCTCAATTTAATTAGTGGATATTGAATCCGCACAAAATTTATTCACATTTTTTTAGTTGGTTATATTGCAATTGTGCGGTTTTAGTTTATAATTGATGACAAAATTAAACAAGGTAATTAGAGAAGATGTCAGAAATAAAGTTGTTCTAATTGGAGCTTCATGAATTTGGTTAAAAGTAAAGCTTTTCACTTAATTATAACCAACTGTGTTGATTTCGGATGGACGATGAAAAAGCACTTGTTTATTTTTCTTGTAATATTATTATTTGGCTGCACGCTGGATTCACCAGATAAGGATAAGCTGCCGACCTGGTCAACGACGATTGAAATTCCAATCATTCAGACTAGAATCGATCTGGATACTTTTCTGGAGGATTCCCTCATTTCCATTGAGGGTCTGGATCAATATTTTGATGACGGGAATGCTGGTGATTCTGTATTTGTATTCAGAAAAGAAATCAAAATTGAAAAGGTGGAAGTAGGCGATCAGCTGGAGATTGATCCCATTTCCACCAGTTTCACCCAGGGTGTAGATGATGTGACCGTTGAGGGAGTTGAGAAAGTCATTTCATCAAAAGTGGGAACGATTACCCTGGACGACATTGATTCTTCTGCGTCTGATCCGTTTATCTTTCGTGATATTTTTCCTGCTGTTGATGACATCCCGGAAGGTCAGTTCTCCGCCATACCCGCTTTTGAACTTGAACCTGTGATAAATCCTTTTTCTTTTGATGACTTCGGGTATGCAATTTTTTCTGGCGGTCAATTGCAAATCACCATTCAAAATGACATGGTGATTCCGCTGGGATCGCCAATTTACATTCAGTTTCAGCAGGTCAGCGGAACGGATACTACCGATATTCCCAATGGAGTGTTTCAGTTCAACACTGTAATTGATGCCAATGGCGGCAGCGTATCTGATACACTGAACCTGGCTGGAATGACCCTGCCCGGAGACATCCTGATAAAGGTTTCAGGCAGCAGCCAGGGAACCCAGGGGATTCAAATTCTCATAGATGAGGATGCAAAAAATTCCGATTTCCAGGTTATCATTGATTGTTTCGGTTTAGAAGTCACATCGGCATCAGCCAAAATTCCTCAACAAACCATTGAAGCGGATGGCAGCATCGCCCTTGAACCGGACTCCAACAAAGTGGTCCGGGCCACCATCCAATCCGGGAACTTGATCGTCGAGGTGGACAACTACATGGCTCTCAGCAGTAATCTTAATATTTTAATACCTTCTATTGAAACGCCCGGCGGAACCCCGTTCCAGATTAGCTTGGATATTCCAAAACTGACTCCGGATATTTTTAGCCAGACCAGTATACAAAATCACTCTCTGGTCATGGAGGCTGATAGTCAGCTTGTGAACTACAGCTACAGGGTTGTTACAGTTGACACAGGAAATGAACTGATTCCAATCACTTCGGAGGACAGTATCGTGGTCAGGATTCGTCTGGAGGGGGCTGGTGAAGGTGAAGATATCAGTTTTTCAGAATTCACAGGATATTTATCACAGGATGCAATGGTGGATTCCAGTGAAATTGTATTAGATGACTCCACCAGGATCCAAACGGCAGTATTGAAATCCGGAGAGTTATATTTATCGATACAAAATAATATTGGTATTGATGCGAATATTTTCTTCCAAATTGATGAATTTTCAAAGGGGAGTGACGTATTGGATACTGCATTTTCCATAAATGAGGGTGGGATGGACATAATGATTGATTTGAGCGGATATACTCTGGAATTACCGATGGATGTAGATACCCAAAAAGTTCATTACGTTTCCAGGATTAGTTTTCCGGATGATGTTTTGCAGACAATTATCTTTGGTGACTCAATTGGAGTTGAAGTGGATTTAAGAAATATTTCCTTTGAATCTATAACAGGTTCTATAAACCCTGTCACTGTAGAAATTGATCCGGTGGAACAGGAAATTGACCTGCCTGATGAGTTGGAGGAGCTCGAATTTACCCAAGTTCTCATGGATCTGTATTTCTTTATCTCACCGACATTAACGCTCCCAGTGTACCTGGACCTTCAAATAGTATCTTTTAATGATGAGACGGGGGATTCGGCAGTAAAGTTTCTGGATCATGTCAACATTATTGAAAATCCAATTGTTTCCATTGATAGTGCCCAGCATTTAATAAACATTCTTCCTAACCGGATAACGGTTGGAGGACAGACAGAGATAGGTTCCTTGAATAGTGTTGGGACAATCACTACAACAGATACTTTGAGCGGGAAGCTGCTGGTAGCGGCACCGCTTGTTTTCACCATTGATGCCTCCAGCAGAATTGAGGGTGATCCGCAATCCCTGGACAAAATCGAAGTGGATCAGATTGAGGAAGCAACCCTCTACCTCGATTATGTGAATGAGTTTGAGTTTGGCGCCAATATTACCGTGTTGCTGGACACGGATATCTCCAGCTTTGAAAAGGGGACTTCGGATACTTTATTTACCCTGGATATTGAACCGGATGCTGTTAAAACAGATTCTATTAACTTAGACGATGGAAAACTCAATCTATTGATAGGGGATTCATTATATGTCAAAATTGATGTCCAATTATTAGGAACTCAGGCAAAATTCTTATCAACGGATTCTTTAGAAATTCTTTTGTATGGGGCTTTTCAATACCTGCTGGATGGCCCTGGACTTGCCGGGGGTGGTGAATGAAATTCATTCACCAGTATATGCTGATTACCGGTTTTCTCCTGGCGGGAGGAGTGAACGATACCAACCCGATTCAGACAGCGACCGCCGGAGCTTATTTGACCCGGACAATAGGGAATGATATCTTGGGTTTAAATCCCGCTGACCTTGGATATTATGGGAAACCAATCATCTTTGGCGCTGCGGAAGACGGAAAGTTTGACACTTCAGGACTGATGGAAAAAGATACTGTTTCCGCCTCCCTGGATTTCGCTCAGAATTACTATTCAGTTCAGCTCATGGCCAGCCCGGATAAGAAACGTGCGAAAGAGACAAAAAATATTTTTCAGAACCGGTTTGGCAAGCATATCCCCTGGATTATAATAAAGATGGATTCATTATACAAATTGCGGGTAGGTGATTTTACGAACAGGGATACTGTTGAAATCTTTCAAGACTCAGTGATTGCAGGGGGTTTCAAAGATGCCTGGATCGTAACCGAAAATCGTCCGATGGAAGAGCCTGGACACATGCCATATTTTACGTTAACCTTGGTGGGTGTCAGTTTATACATCGGAAATAATGCCATTTATCCCGACTGGATCAATAATCAACTGTTTGGGGGTCTTGATCTGAGTGGCCCCGGGAATAAAGATGATTTTTTATCCGTATTCCCTGCTGAAAATTGGAACCTTAATCTGGTGGCCGGAATCAATTTAATGAGTTTCACAATAGGCAATTTTGGGTTTTCAGTCCTGGAACCAAAAGTGTTGGGAAGAGTTATTTTGCCCCCGGCTATAATGGATGTACTGTTCCGCGGTGTAAAATTTGATCAACCCCAGGATTTTTCAGCTTTACATCTGAACCTGCTTTCAGTTTTTCCGATCACGGTCGATTACGGACGGCAGTTGGTGTTTCCTCAGCTGGAAAATATTGTTGACCGGTTTTATGCTGGTGCAGGTCTGAATCTTTTAGTCGGTTTAGCGGATATTCATGTGGATGCAAACAGGCTGGAAATAACAACCACTCCTGACAGTATCATCATTGGAGGAAAAACAACAATTTTCACTAATTTTGATCTGGATTCGAGGGTACCTGCGTTGGGTACTGGTTTCAGCCTGGATTTAGGGGTTATTGCAGATATTAATCCTCAACTGAGTGTTAGTCTTGCCCTGAAAGATCTCTTTGGTAAAATCACGTGGTCGGAGAGATATATTAAGGAGAATGAATTCTCCATTCGTCTATCTTCCGAAGATATTGATGAGATTGCTGATTACAACGATGAACAAATTGATTCTCTCGAGCAAAGTTTTACCAGGCTTGATACATCCTTTGCAGTTGGTTCTGGTAAAACTGTTTATCCTCCTCAATTCATTGTGGGAGGTTCATATAGATTCCTACAGGATTTGATTGTTCATACCTCGGTCAAGTATTACTTGAACAATGACTACCTGGAAGGTGTCCTTCCACAACTCTCTTTCGGTCTTGAATACGAACGGACACCAGTTTTCCCTATTTATTTCGGTATTGGAATTGGGGGTTTGGATGGGTTTATATGGGGCACTGGATTTCGCCTGAACTTAAGAGCTTTCCAGTGGAATATAGGATTTGGACAGCACGGTGGAATATTTAACACGGCCAAAGGCCTGCGTTTTTCCACTGACTTCAAGCTGATTTTTTGATCTGAGGTCTCGACTTTATTGATAAAGAATTAATCCAGTCCTCAAGCGTCAATTGTTCGGGTTAATACATTTACACTGAACCAATTCCGCGCATCGGTCAGGTGATGATCTAAATGGAAACCAGCGTTTCCCGCCAGTTTCTGAATCTCTGAAAATGAATATTTATAAGCATTCTCCGTATGAATAGGTTCATCTTTTTTGAATGTAATCGTTTGTCCGGAATGGTTCAAATGAATTGTGTGCTCACACCTGCTGATGAGATACATTTCAATCCGTCCTGGCTTATCGTTGTATACTGCCTGATGGTAGAAATTATCCAGAGTAAAAGTTCCATCTAATTCCGAGTTAATTCTTTGAAGCAGATTAAGATTAAATTTTGCTGTGACACCCTGTGAATCATTATATGCTTTCACAAGCAGTTCAGGTTTTTTTCTCAGATCAATTCCGATCAGGAGTTTATCTTCAACAATCATTCGTTTTCTCACCTGTGTGAGAAATTCTACTGCACCATTTCTATCAAAGTTGCCAATGCTGGAGCCCAGCCACAGAATCAATCTCGGATTCTGGCTTTTCCTTTTCAAGAGATTTAATCCTTCCAAATAATCCCCTAAAACTGCCTGAATATCAAGATTTGAAAATGTATCCAGCAGATTTCTGGAACCTTTTTCCAAAATCTCCTGGGAGATATCTATGGGGATATATTTTAAATAACCAAACTGTTTCAGCAATTCCCGAAGTAAAATTCCTGTTTTCACCGAATTTCCGCTACCCAGCTCTACCACATCCGGCGGTTTGTCAAACAGGGCTGCAATCTGTTTCGATTTTTGAGTCAGTATCCGGGTTTCAGTCCGGGTTAAATAATATTCCGGTAATTCACAGATTTGCTCAAATAATTCAGACCCTTTTTGATCGTAAAAGTACTCACATGAAATACTCTTTTTATTACCTTCAAGTCCCCTTATCAAATCTAATTTCCTCTTCGCTAGTTTTATAACTTTGAAACGGGAATCATACCTTTTTGGTTTTCTGACTTTTTTTTGAGAAACAGCTTCCCACAATAAATTTTCCCATGCTTCCTTTTCTCTGTCAAGGTTGAACAACGGTTGCAAAGCAGTGCAATAATCGAAAAGAGCTTTGTAAAAAGATTTATCTCGTTCCGCCTTCTCCAAAAGTTTCGCTAGTTCTTTTGTATTGCCTGTTTCAAAATACCCGGGATACCCTGAGCCTAATAAACCCACTGAACCCGGGATTTCAGTGGAAATAACCGGTACACCCAGCGATATGGATTCGGAGATTACATTTGCTCCCCCTTCCATTTGAGAGGTATGGATAAGCAGTTTGCTTCCCGCCAGAATGCGCAAGGCTTTGCTCCGTGATATTTCACCGATCCAGGAATATCTTGGGTTGGATTTCACTTCAGCCCGTGCAATTGATTCCATCTGTTCATCCAAGGCAGCGCCAATATGCGTGATTTCGATTGTAGAATGAGATGGCAACATTCGAACGGCGAGAGCAGTTCGTAAAGGATCTTTTACCGCACGTAAATGACCAATGATACACACTCTGAATTTTCCTGTGTTTTTTGATCCACTGAAGAATTTAACAGTATTTGATTGATAGATTACACGGGTCCTGCTGTGTAAGTAAGACGGAATTTCCTCAATGCCCAGCGGCTGCAATACTATTAAACGTTTTGCCCAATTCAGTCCATTAATGACTTGAGTCTTTTTACGGATATCTCGATATAAATCTGTTCCAGCTAAAGCAATTACCAGTGGGAAATCCGGGTGTTGTTTTTTAAATTTTTCTATAGAAGCATAACTCTTCCATGCGTGTAAAACAATCAGTAAATCCGTTCTTTGCCTGTGATATTCTGTAAGAATCCGGACAGTGTGCCCCAATCCCCGCAGTATGCGTGCCCAGCGCAGGGCAGTTATGCGGTTTCCCTTCAAGGAGTTAGGGGCTGCCGGCGTAACGATGCATATTCTCATTTATAAGGCGCAGGTGCGAAATCCGCTCCACACATCCCGACGGTCAGGCGTATAATAGTTACGATAGGTATTGCGGATAAACCTGGAGCGGGTTGCCCAGCAGCCACCTTTCAAAACCTTGGTCTGATTAAAGAGTGGTTGAGAATATTCTTTATACGGATCAGGTGTAAATCCCGGATATGATTGAAAGGTGGTTCCTGTCCATTCCCAAACATTGCCCAGCATTTGCCGGCAGCCGAAATTGCTGTCAGATTCCGGATAAGCATTCACTGGGACGGTGTTAAAATTCCTCCAGTCCAAATTGGCTTTGTGCTTACCTGCGCCCTGTGCTGCGGCTTCCCATTCAGGTTCAGTGGGTAATCTACGTCCAGCCCAGCGGCAGTAAGCAACTGCTTCAAACCAGTTGACGTGGATGACAGGATGATCCGGTTCCAGTGAGCACCATCGATCAAATACCCGCCTGTTCCAGGATCCATTTTTGTCCTTTCTCCAATAAACAGGGTGAGTGACTTGTTCTGCCTGACGCCATGTCCAACCATCGTCTGTCCACAACTTCGATGTGTTGTACCCTCCAGCCTCAACAAAATCCAAATATTCCCCCTGAGTAACGGGTGTACGGGCGATCCTGAAGGTCTCTACCTGGACAGGATGCTCCCATTTTTCATTATCAAAAACAAACGGATCCTCATGCGAACCCCCCAACATAAATGCACAGCTGTCGATTTGAGCATCGCCTTGAACCGGCTTGAATTTTATATCAGCATTGTCGTCATAATCGTTTTTAAATGGGTGTGGTAATTCAAGGGTCTGTCTGGTATATGTGAAGGCTTCCGTGTGCATATCTTCGTGATAAATGGAATAGACAATATGATATAAATCTTCTTCTGTGTGGTTTTTGTTCTCCAGCAGTTCCAATACTTTTTCGCGAACATCCCGTAAATATTGGTATGTCTCATTTCTGGATAATAATGGTAAGTCCCAGCGATCTTCATGAAGAATATGAATTGAATCATAAATTTTATCCGCATTGGGTATGAGTGATTTTTCTCCATTTCGTCTGAAAACCCAATATTCCTGGAAATAGGCGGCATGACCGATTTCCCATATCAATGGATTTACAATCTCCAATTTGGGTCCCATCATCTGGTCATCCGTGAGATCAGCTACCAACTGAAACGTTTTCTGTCGGGCACATTTAACCCATTCGCTCAAAACTTCAACCGGAAAATTTCGATGATAAATCAAAAGGAGTTTTCGGATTTGATTTGTAATCCCTTGGGAACAATTACTTTATCCAAGCTCTCAAAAATCCCCTGAACAAAAATGGCTAAAACAGCAGCTGGGATTGCTCCTTGCAGAATCAAACTTATATTATCCAGTCGGATTCCCGTCAATATTGGCTGACCGAATCCGCCGGCGCCAATGAGGGCACCCAGGGTGGCGGTTCCAATGTTGATTACCGCTGAGGTTTTTATCCCTGCCAGAATTGACCGGGAAGCAAGGGGTATTTCAATCAACCGCAGGCGGGTATTCCGGGGAAGACCCATGGCATCAGCAGATTCCAGGATTTCCAATGGAATATCGTGTAAACCGGTATATGTGTTTCGTACAATTGGCAAGAGGCTGTAGAGGAATAAAGCTGCAATCGCCGGGGCTGCGCCAATCCCCAGGAAAGGAATCATGAATACCAGCAGTGCCAGTGATGGTATAGTTTGAATTATTCCCGTTATCCCAAGAATAAATTGCCCTAACCTCTTTCTGCGAACTGCCAGAATCCCCAGCGGAATTGAAATCACAATAGCTCCGCTCAGCGAAATTCCTGATAATATCAAATGTTCTTGAGTATGTTTTATCAAGGCAGAAACCATGGATTGTTCAACCAGTGCAACATTCATATTCAAGGTAGAGGACAGGAACCTTCCAGCCGTCGATTTTTCCGTATTTTGTTCTATCTTAACCTGTGCGTTCAAAGCTATCATAGCAGATGCTAAAATTTGACCCTCTATTTTTTTTATAATCTTTAGCAGGCCCGGTGCCCGGCTTTTTAAATCATTACGGTATAAAATAACCGAATGATAGGCGGGGAAGTATCCTCGGTCATCTGCCAATATCTTCAAATCATAATATTCGATCTCGGCGTCTGTAGAATACAGATCAGTCAATTGGATATCCCCGCTTTCGAGTCCCCTGTAAGCCAGGTCGTGATCAAGCCCCCGAACCTTTTGTTGGGGGAGCTGGTAATATTTTTTAAGACCGGGCCAGCCATCGGAGCGATTCATAAATTCATTGCTGAACCCAAATGTTAATTCAGGGTAATTTTGAAGGTCAGAGATTTTATTGATATTCAACCGCTGCCAGGTCGCTTTTTTTATTCCCATGGCATAGGTGTTATTAAATCCAAGCGGTTCTGTCATCCCAATACCCTGGCTGAGGAGTACCTGGCGCAATTCGGACTCATTTTTCAGTCTTAATTCTGACAGGGTTTCTCTCATCAGGGTACCGGTATAGTCAGGATACATATCAATCTCTCCAGCCAAAAGGGCATTCCACAGGATCTGGGTTCCTCCCAGCTCCTGTTTGTGAATGGCAGAGAAACCTGCAAACTGGGAAACTTGGGTTAAAATTTCACCTAAAATGACCGATTCGGTAAATTTCTTGGAACCGATTACTATTTCCTGATCACCACCCGCCTTGGAAAATAAACCGGTAATCAGGAGAAAAAACAGATGGAATTTGGAGCATTTTTTCAATTTGATCCACCACCAATAGTATCAAGGGGACTTCTCTGGGCATTAATAAAATCCGTTACAAAGGGTTCGCCGGGGGATTCTATAAAATCCAGCATTGTACCTTGCTGAATCACTCTGCCTTCCCGCATCAGGATTATTATATCACCGAAAAATGCAGCTTCACCCATATCGTGGGTGACCATTATGACAGTTTTCCCCAGGCTTTGAAAGATTTGTTTCAGGTCGCTTTGCAGTTTCGAGCGCACCATAGGATCCAAAGCGCCTAGGGGTTCATCCAGCAGGAGTACATCGGGATCCAGCATCAGCGCTCGCATGAGGCTGACTCTCTGCCTTTGACCACCGGAAATCTGAAGGGGAAAATCATCCAGTCTTCTGTCAGAAAACTGCGCGAGATCAAGTAACTCGAGTAATCGAGATTTGATTTTTCCAGAATCCCACTTCAAGTAATCAGCCATGAGGGTAATATTTTTCCGGATTGTTACATGAGGAAACAGCCCTCCCTCCTGAATAACATATCCAATCTGTTTCCGCAGGTTTAATAACTTTGATTGTTTCACTTCCTCTCCATCAAAAAGTACCTGTCCAGCATCCTGCCAGATTAATCCAATCATTAATCTTAAAAGGGTAGATTTCCCGCATCCGCTGGGACCAATGAGCACGGATGTTTGGCCGGGTGTAATGGATAAATCAATAGAATCTATTGCTGGGGTACCATTGAATTGTTTGGATATGTTTTGTAATTGGAACACAGTTTATCTGGAATTTAACTGAAATTCTGCAAAATTAATTACAGAGTAATATCACTAATTTAGGACACATCAAAAACGGATGATTAAGAAAAAATTGAAGCGGTTTGTCCAAAAATGATAAAGGTCATTCTGGATATTGGCGTGTTTCCGGTAAATTAACAGGGTGGATGTAATCTAAGGGTCTGATACAATAGAAAAATTCATTCCTGAATTTTGCAACCGGTCAATCAATGCTGTACCCATTGCGCTTGCAGGAGTCAATATACCATATATTTTAGGAAGGTTTAAATCGTCTTTTGCAAGACATAATGCAGCTTCGGAAATCATTTGTGCAGTTCCGGAATATCCCGGATCTTTTTCACAGGATACCCGCGCGCTAATTTTTTCTCCATCCAGGCTGCCAACTAATTTTAACCTGAAATATCCCTTTTCCCTGATCTCTCTTGCGGGACCCTGCCCCGGTTTGGGAAGAATAGTTTTTTGTAAAATAACTCGTGTAAAAGGAAAATAAAGCAAGCCTGTCAATACTTTCAGACCAATTCGCCTTAGTTCTCCCTTAAAATAAGCTAATTTTTTATTTGGCAGGGTAATAACTTCTTCATAAAGAAAATCTCGATCGTATTTAAAGTCCAATAATGCGTTTGAACGTCTTACAATGCAGCAATTAAACTGAGCCATGATAAAGGGACTTGTCCAGCAGTTCATAGCCTCATCCCATTGGATTTTTTTCTGCCAAGGCTGTTTTGGTCCCGGTGGTGTTCCCTCTGGGTAGAGTGCAAAAGGATTGAAAAGCACCTTTTTTATTTTTTCATCCTTTACCTGTTTTATTATGGCGATCATGCTGGCGACCGTTCCCCCGCTGACTCCTCCTTTTAGTCTTTCTACATATAATTTTATATAGGTGCATGGTTTCCCATTACTTTGAATCGCCTGATTTTGCAGAAACAAACAGCCGAGATCAGAAGGAATGGAATCAAAACCGCAGGAATGGACTATTTTTACTTTTGCTTTTATAGCGCTGTCATGCAACTTATGAATTGTGTTCCATATAAATGGAATTTCTCCGGTGATGTCACAATAATGAGTGCCTGTTTTAATGCAGGCAGAAACAAGCGCTTCCCCATAAAGTGAATAAGGACCAACGGTAGTGAGAACTACTTTTGCCTGGGCAGTAATTTTCACTAAAGAATCAACATCATGACTGTCACCAATGAGGATAGGCAGACTTCCTTTGCCGTGATTTTTCCTGATCAGTTCTGTACGGATTTTTTCTAACTTGCGTTGATTCCGCCCGGCAATAGCCCATCGAAGGTTAGAATCATTATTTACATTGTAATGTGATGCTAAATATTCGCACACCAATTGACCTGTAAATCCGGTCGCCCCCCAAACTACCAGATCATATTTCTGCTGTTCATTCATTTATTAAATGCATTCTTTAAACGGAATAATTTAGGAATATTTCAATTGTCCGTCTGTAATAATTAACAGGCTTTTTTGATAGGTAAATATTAGTGTAAATTTCTTTATATGCAGAAAACATTACTCATGTTAGTGACTTTCGGATTATTGTTTTCCGCCAATTCGAAAAATGAACCCGTTTTATTTCCATCAACTGTGATTTCCTCTCAGGGAAATAAAATTAATGTTGGGAAATTAACCGAAGCCTCCACAGTAATTATCATAACAATAAAATCTCCTTTCTGTCCTGTCTGTCAGGCACAATTAATTCGAATTAGAACACAACTTAATAGTTTCAATAAATGTAATGTTACTTTTCTTGTCCTCTCGCCCGGCGCCAGTAAGGAAGTACATCAGGTTAAACTCAATACTGAATTTCCATTTCCATTTATTCCCGATGGTGACTTATCAATTGCTAAAGCACTTGGACTGCTTCTCAATCCACAACAAATACTTCCTTCCATTATAGTCTTGAACGATAATTTAACTATTAAATGGATCCAAAAAGGAAGAAACAGTATATATTTTGGGGACGATGAATTATACGACTACCTTGATTGTGATAATTGGATCTAATCTCAACTTTTGATAAATAAACAGATAAGGCGAAAAAATTAAGACACAATTAGGACGAAATGATCCCTGCCATTGCGGAAGTGGTAAAAAGTATAAAAATTGCCACCAGAAGTCAGCAGAAAAAACCGGAAAGAGATGGATGTATCTTATGGCTGCCGCGGTTCTCGCGGGGATACTTTTCGTCATCTACATTTTGTTTTCATCTAGCGGTACCAATAATCCTCCACCAGGAAAAGTTTGGGCCCCTGACCACGGACATTGGCACGATGCACCAACAGCAATCAACCCCAATCCTTCCGAGCCATCAACAGGACTGACTCCACCACCCCCGGGTCCAGCACCAGAGGGCAAAGCTTGGTCCACAGAACATGGGCACTGGCATGACGCACCTACAGCATTCAATCCAACCCCACCCGAAACATCAACAGAATTAATTCCCCAGCCTTCTGGTGAGGTACCTGATGGAAAAATTTGGTCCCCGGAACACGGGCATTGGCACAACGCTCCTAATATTTCAACCCCATAAAATGTTTCAGTTTCATTTAGTTTTTTGGTAGTCCTTTGGTGATAAAATAAATCAACCACTCCTGCCAACAGCTAAAAAGATTCAATGGATGTAACAACAAACTTCAGTAAAATTATTATATTATAATTCCAGTACAATGAACATTAAAGAGAAAAAAAATCATTTAAGGAAGGAAACAAAAAGTGGCATTTAGATATTTAAAACATCCGGTCAATACATATTTTTTAGTGGAGAGCAGGTAATTCAATGGCAGTAAAAAAGGTTATGTACGGAATGAATGATGTACCGGAAGGAACGAAAATAAAAATAAAAAAGACAGAGCAGGAAGTAACAATAATTGAAGTTCTTCACTTTCCAACCCGGTTTAAATGCGATGATAATAACATTTACTATACTTCTCAAATAACTATTCAGGATTGGCCACCGGAAGAGTAATCGTAAACTGTCCACAATAAATATCTAATTTTATGAAAACAGCTAACGACAGCGCCCTGGTTATCATTGACATTCAAGGAAACCTGGCTCAACTTATGCATGACAAGGAAAATCTGTTTAAAAATGTACAATTACTTATACGCGGAGCTCAGTTGTTGAATATACCAATTATCTGGACGGAACAGCTCCCAGACAAACTGGGCCCAACATCTCCAGAAATCAGTAAATTGTTAACACCTTTAATTCCCATAATAAAAGATGTTTTTTCCTGCGTTAGGAATACTGAATTCGATCAACAACTGCAAAGTATTAATCCTGAATTTTTACTGCTGGCAGGAATTGAGACACATATTTGTGTCTATCAAACCGCATCGGATTTATTGAAAAAAAATTATCAGGTTGAAATTGTTGTAGACGCGACATCCTCCCGGATTCAGTCAAATAAAAAGATTGGATTGGAAAAAATAAAACATGAAGGTGGGTGTTTGACAAGTGTGGAGACTCTACTATTTGAAATCCAGGGTACAGCAAGCGGTGAACAATTCCGGAAATTAATCAAACTCATAAAAAAATTCAATTGATATGACACTTATGATCACAATTAGTTTGTTGAGTGTTGTTTTTGCAATGGTAGTTCTATCTGAAATTTTTAAATTGAGAAAAGAAGTAAGAAAACTCAATAAAATATCAAAATACATTTTGGATAAAATGGAAAAAAAAATGGTGAGGAAATAATATGAAAAAAAAGAAATCCGTCAATGTCTTTGGGAAAGAACTCAAACCCTGCTGTAATAATCCCAAAACCGGTTTTTTTCGGAATGGATCATGTGACACCTGTGCAGAAGACTTTGGGATGCATACAGTCTGTGTTTTATTGACAAAAGAATTTTTGGAATTTAGTAAAAAAGCCGGAAACGATTTATCAACCCCAAGACCTGAATTTGATTTTCCAGGATTAAAACCGGGAGACCGGTGGTGTCTCTGTGCCATGCGATGGAAAGAAGCAAATGAACATAATGCAGCGCCGCCGCTGTTTTTAGAGGCGACTCACCAAGAAACATTGAAGATAATTAGCTTGACGGAGCTCCAGCAATTTGTCATGAATTAATCCTGAAAGAAATATTTATTGGAACCCTTTGAAAAACCCTGAAAATAACTTTAGATATGTCACCCTGAGCAGTTTTATCCACCGTAGCATTAGCGTAGGCGGATCGAAGGGTTTATTCACCGTGTAGATATCATCATATTTCGATGGACTCAATATGACATTCATTGGTTTTTCAAAGCTTTCTATCACTTTTCTTTCATTGAAGTATTGAATAGAGTAATTTAGTTACCGGTAAATCAATAGTTTAGAGAAAAAAACAGATGATTTTATTATCGAGAGACGATATCGAAAAAGGACTGACATCGCTTTATGATTGGAAATATGAAAATAAATCAATCACTAAAAGTTTTGCTTTTGGTTCTTACTTAGACGGTATTTCATTTGTTAACAAAATTGCTGAAATTGCTGAAAAAAATAACCATCACCCGGATTTATACATAGGCTGGCGAAAGGTAACTGTGACATTTACATCACATGATTTGGGAGGGGTTACTACCAAATGTGTAGATTTGGCAATTGCTGTAGAAAATCTTTTCAGGAGATCATAAATAAATGCCGAAACCTAATATTGCTCAAAAATCACCATTTGTTCTGAGAGGGGAAAAACGGAAGTATGCCTGGTGTGCCTGCGGCAATTCCAAGTCTCAACCGTTCTGCGATGGAAGCCATAAAGGGACAGAATTCTCACCGGTAATCATTGAATGTACAGAGGAGAAAAATATTGCCTGGTGTGGATGTAAACATTCCCAAAACAAACCTTTTTGTGATGGCACACACTCGAAATTATAGCATCAGTTAACACATTATTATCATCGTACATCCGGAATCTTTAAATAAGATATTTTTATAAATTGTAGCAGGGATTCATCCCTCTTTTTCTTCATTATAGCACTCCTCATTTGGAGCTTGTCTTTTTTACCAAAAAATTAGCAGGCTGTTCTGAAATCGGAGAATTCAACGCAGTATTTTCTCAAACACAACAGTTTATTTTTGAGTAAATTCACCTTGGTTAACCGTTACAAAATAGTAGGGCACTAAAAAGT
>CAJXJG010000007.1 GCA_913054425.1 uncultured Fidelibacterota bacterium | reverse complement strand
AATGGACATGTTCATATCATTGAGAGCATCACGAACCAGTTCCGCAGCGTGGAGGGAACGAGTGTCGTTTATGTCAATTGCAGCAGTAGTGATCCTGAAAATGTCATCTTCGAATCCAAGGACGTGTTTGTAAGCCCAGTAGCCAAGGCCGCCATCTTTCGGAAGGCAGTACCCACCGATTCCCGGGCCAGGGAAGATCATATTACTGTGGGTCGGTCTCACTTTTATCGCATCGATCACTTTGAGGATATCCACACCATTTCGCTCTGAGAAGAGACTCCATTCATTCATAAAAGCAAGGATTGTTGCCCGGTAACTGTTTTCAACGATTTTAGCTGTTTCAGATTCGATGGGGCGATCCAGCACTGTGAGAGGAAATTCGTCGGTATTCAGGACTTCATTTAAAAATTTTGTAACTCTTTCTCGCGACTGATTGTTAATACCGCTGCATACACGCCAGAAATCCCGGATGCTGGCAACATAGTCTTTTCCCGGCATGACCCGCTCATAACTGTGAGCGAGGAGAGGATCTTTCTCAATTCCTCTTGATAGGAATATTTTTTTTATGATAGGATAGGCGATATTCTCCGTTGTTCCCGGTGGAACGGTGGTTTCAATCAGAACCAATGCTTCCGGACTGATATTTTCAGCAATTGTTTTAAAGGATTCTTCCAGGGCTTTCATCTCAACCCTGCCCGTCTTTACATTCCCAAGATCAGCTTTTACGTAATCGCATTGTACATCAACCACTACCACATCAGCCAGGGAAAGCGCTTCGTTGTTAAAGGTGGCAATCAAGGTTTTCTTTTCAAGGACACATCGCCTGATCATGGGTTCTACTTCGGGATCTTCCGCTTTCACTGGTGACTCACCTTTGTTCAGCATGGGTATTTTCCAGTAGCTGCGCACACTTGGCCGCTGTACACCGATAACAAATTTGGGAGATTTTCCATTTTTGTCTTCTGTGTCGGCAACTATGGCTGCCATAACAGAACCGACAAATCCCACCCCCAGGACCACCACAATCTCCTGACCGGATTCACGGGCATTATCCACCAATTGTTTTACCCTGGTAAACTCTGGCCTATAGTCTGCCTCTTCTGGGAGAGCATGTTCAATTCCGTTTGGATTGATTGAAATAAGTTTATTCATTTAATTTTCTATTTGATATTCAAAGGAGATTATTTTCAAAAAAAGTGAGCGGAAACTAAAAATATAAAATACTCTTATCCTAACAAATTCTATAATGATTTCTAAAGATAATTTAGGTACCAAATGAAGGGGTTAAACGTTCAAAAAATTTAAATTTATACTTGTGTCCTTTTTTCATTTCCCGAATGATTATAAATTCTCTTATTGTATTTGAAACATTTTTCAGGAGTTATGAATGGGATATAAAAAAATTATGGTGGCACTGTCAGGAAGGGGAGATGAGACCCCTGTTATTGATGAGGCAGCCCGGTTAAAAAATTCGTTTAATGCTAAATTAATTACAGTTCATGTGAATGATCCACACGCTGGAAAAATGTCGATGATGATGGATAGTGCTGGACATGATTTCACTGAAAAAGAAATTCGGAATCTGTTTCGGAATTCAGGGCATGAAGAGATTGCAAAACGGATGGAAGTTCAAATATTCACGGGTAAAGTTGTACATAAGGAAATTTCAAAAGCATCCCAAGGAATCGATCTTCTGATTTTAGGGCATAGAAAAATAAATCGGTTCAAGGATCAATTTTTTGATTCTGAAGATGAAGGGATCATTAATACAGTAAATTGCCCTGTGCTTGTAGTTCCAAAACCATAGCAAACATAACGATCCTTTTTTACTATAAACCCAACCTCAAATTAAGTTATTGGGTACATACCTATGAATAGACCCGACAGCACCCGAATCCACTTCATTTTTTATAGATTGATTTAGTAAAACGTACGGGGTTCCATGCGCTATAAAATGACCAGTGCAATATTAGCAGGGGGTCGTTCATCCAGGATGGGGAAGGATAAGGCTTTACTGGAGATCAATGGGAAGAAACTGGTGCAAAGGGTGCATGATAAGGTTAAAAATTTATTTTCCGAAACAATCCTAATTGCAAATAAACCCGATGCCTTAACCTTTTTGAACGTTCCTATTTTCCCAGATATTATTGCCAATCTGGGGCCCCTTGGGGGAATCTATACTGCCTTGAAGAATTCTTCCTACCCCCAATGTTTTGTAATTGCCTGCGATTTGCCTTTTATCCCAGAAGAACTAATCCATTACCTGTGCAAAAATGCCGGTGGTTATGATATTTTCTCGATTGATTTTGGCAGGGGTGTTGAACCGCTTTGTGCCGTGTATCATCAGGATTGTATAAAAATGATTGAAAACCGGATTGGATTGAAGCGCTACAAGGTGTCTGATTTTTTTGATAGTGTTCATGTAAAAATAAAGCAGGTACCGAAAGGACAATTTGCTTCCTCTTATGATTTATTTAATATCAACACACCGGAAGATGTGGAGAAAGCTGAGACGATTATGAAGAACATGGAGAATGGAATATGAAAAGAAATTCCATCCTTATTTTAGGTATATAACAGCAGATTATTTTTTGGAACTATTGGATTAGAAGCGGAGCAGGTACATTCGAAAAGTGCCCGTTTTCATGAAAGGAATGCTTTAGTCTCCTCCGTGTTCTTTCCCCCCATGTTCCTTCCCTCCGTGTTCTTTTTCGTCAGGAGCACTATCCTTTCCTAAGTGACTCTTTGTATCTCCCCGCGGAATCCGGTTATCATTCTCATCATAGGTGTAGCGGGCAACACCAGCTAGTTTATGAATTCGGACATCCGCAACTTCCAGATTTCCATCTTTGAAAGAAACATCAATATCCAGGTCCAACGTATCTCCGCTGTCTGTGTCTTCAAAATCTGCACAGGAATAATAGTAATCCCCGGTTTTACCAACCCGTTCATGAACCCGGAGGAGTTTCAGTTTTCTTACGATATCTAAATCAACATCCTGCACTTCAAAATATCCATCTGTCTTTTTTGATTGAGATTTTACATATTTGCTCATGGTATTTCGAATATCTTCATTTTGAGGTTCCTGGGTTTTAACTTCCCCCTGTTCCTTTCCTCCATGTTCCTGTCCGCCATGCTCGATTTGAGCGTAGATGACCCAGCATACAACTCCAATCGATAGAACCAGTAAATGTTTTGCCTTCATTTTCGATTTCTCCTGTAATTCAATAGATATTATTTTCCTATTGAACAATTTACACCTTCAAATCTTTTAAATCCCAATATTCTTTTTTTGAGGAAGTCTGTTTTATACAAATAAGCAAAAATATCAACTGCTGTTAATCAGTTATTTTTTCAAAACCTTTCCATTTGCACCTAAATGAATAAAGTGTAAATTTGCCTGCTTTTTTAGTAAGAGAAATATAATTAGAATACAAAAGTGAGGATGCAATGAGTAGAGTGTGTGATGTTACAGGAAAGAAGCCCATGTTTGGAAACAATGTGAGCCATGCACATAATAAAACACGCCGCCGGTTCGATGTGAATCTTCAGAAAAAGCGGTTTTGGCTTCCGGATGAAAAACGATTTATTACACTGAAAGTTTCTACACGGGGGATGAGGACTATTGATAAAAAGGGGATTCGCAAGGTGGTTAATGAACTCCGTGCCAAGGGGAAAAAGATTTAGGACAATAAGTATTCCTTCGTTTATATAAAAGCCTTTCTCATCACGGAAACGCTTTTTTTATACCTGTTTAAGTGTAGATATAGCTATTTATGGAGTTATTCATGCTGCCTGCGAATAAAGGCGGGGATTTCGATATCATTGCCATAGATCACCGGATTATCGTCGTCAATCAATATATTTGGGTTAGGTTTTTCATTTTTCAGGCTTATTGCCTCCGGGATGTTTTTCTGCTCACTTAAGGATACGTTTATCTTTTCACCCAGGAGGCGATTGACTTCCCGTTTGGATGATGTGGTACTGTGCTTGGTCTCGTCTGAATCTTCCCTGTACTTATGGTTATTAAACCCCGTAGCGATAACTGTAACCTGGATTTCTTCTTCCAGGTTCGGATCAATGACGGCACCAAAGATGATGTTAGCATCATTTCCCGCTTCTTCAAAAATTATGGAAGTTGCTTCATCCACTTCATGAAGGGTTAAACCCTTCCCCCCGGTAATATTCACTAGGATCCCCTGGGCACCGCTGATGCTGGCATTATCCAGCAGGGGGCTCGCAATCGCCTGTTGCGCAGACAGAACCGCCCGCTCTTCTCCTGAGGCAAACCCTGTTCCCATAATGGCTTCACCCATATTTTTCATGATTGTTTCCACATCAGCGAAATCAAGGTTGATCATACCGTGGACATTAATAAGATCTGAAATTCCTTTCGCTGCCTGATTCAATATGGAATCAGCGAGATGAAATGCTTCCAAAAGTGTGGTACTTTTATCAACGATGGACATTAGTTTCTGATTTGGAATGATAAGAAGTGTGTCACAGGCTTTTCGCATTTCAGAAATTCCCGATAAACCACGGTTCATTCGTTTTGGTCCTTCGAAATTGAATGGGAGAGTAACAATCCCTACAGTAAGGATATCCAATTCGCGGGCTATTTGAGCGATAACCGGGGCGGCTCCTGTACCTGTTCCTCCGCCCATTCCGGCGGTTATAAAGACCATATCTGCTCCTTCCAGCAAGGATTGAACAGCGTCTTTATCCGTTTCCATTGCTTCCAGGCCAATTGTTGATCTTGCTCCGGCACCTAACCCTTTCGTCAGGTTGCTCCCGATCTGTATTTTTTGTTCCGCAGCATTATTTTCCAGATCCTGAGCATCAGTGTTGATGACAATAAAATCAACACCTTCCATATTCGTGCTTATCATTCGGTTTATGGCATTTCCACCGGCTCCTCCTACTCCAACGACCTTTAATTTTGCTTTCTGTTCCGCTAATGGATCAAATTCAAATAACATTATTTCATCTCCTTATGTTTTAATTGAAGGTTTTTTTTCTCTTTAATTTGGGTATGTAACGATTCCCCACCAATTTTGTCAAATTTTCCATTTACATAATTGTAATTTTTATAGGACCATTTTTTTACCTGTTCATTATTTTCGTAGGCGATTTCGAATTTCTTTTGCCCATTTTGAAGCCAGGTAATGAAATTGCCATTTTTTTTCCCGTCTACATAATTACCCTGCATCTTTTTATGTCCATTGGGCCACCATACAGTCCATAGGTGATTTTTTTGTCCGTTTTCATATGAATACAGATGTTTTTTCGTACCATCCGGATACCAGGCAGCCCATGTGCCGGTTTTCGTTCCGTAGGAGTAAAAATATATTAATTTCTTTTGTCCATATTTATACCATTCCAATCGGGGGCCATGAGGAATTTCATTTATATAATGCATTTCAATTTTTTTATTTCCATTATTATACCATTCTAACCGCTCTTTGTCGAAATTTCCGTTTTTATAATTATATTTCGCATGGAGATTCCCAGTTGAATAATATACAAACCAATTGCCCTCTCTTCCGTTTTGCGGTACACCAGAAACTTTATGACGATTCTCACCATTTCCGTGAAAAAACCTTCCTTTTGTTTTCAAGACTCCATTCGTATAGAAATACGACCAAAGGCCATTCATAAGTCCGTCCTCATAGTACCCTTCACAAAATTTTGTTCCATCCTCGTATAACTCAATGGCTGTCCCGGTATAAAGATTACCCGTTTTTAAAGAGTAGATTAAATGATCAGGTTTTTTAACTAATTGTGAGAGTAAACCCGAACTAAAAACAGCCTGAAGAATTATAATGAAATGAATTTTATTGGAGTTTTTTATCATGTAAGCATTTGTTCGTTTTTAAAAGAATTGTTTAAACCATCGATAAATCTGATTGGCTACATTTTTTGCCGTGACACCACCGAAGGGACTTAACACTTGTTGAACATCTTGAATATTCACTGGCCATTGAATCAACCCAATTGCGGCTGCGTAGTGAGGAGTACTGGCTACATCAACCACTCCGCTAATTCTTTTTGGTGCACCAATTCGGGCACGGATATTGAGCGTTTCTTCAGCCAGTCCCGCCAAGTTTGACAGCTGAGCTCCTCCACCGGTAAACACCAGCCCGTAAGTCAGTTTCTGATGAATGTCTGCTCTGGATATTTCCCGGGATATAAGCTGAAGAATTTCTGTCATGCGGGCTTCCACATAACGGGAAAGTTCATGTTCTGATATTTTTCGTGAAATCCCCCCATTTTTTACGGGAAGTTCAAATTCCAATTCCGGAGATGCCATGGAAGCTTTAGCCGAAGCATATTTCAGTTTAATTTCTTCTGCTTCATTCTTTCCCACCTGCAGCATCACCGCTATATCATTGGTAATGCTATCAGCTCCTATGGGAATTACTCCTGTGTGGCGAACTCCTCCCTCAAAGTAGACCACGATGTCCGTTGTCCCGGCGCCAATATCCACAACGGCGACACCCAGTTCTTTCTCGTCCTTGTCAATGGTAGCGATTGATGATGCCAACCCTTGAAAAACTAAACCGTCTACGGAAATTCCCAGTTCCTCAGCACAATTTATAAAGTTGGATGCCGATGATGTAGCCACAGTAACCAAATGCACCCGTCCTTCAAGTCTTCTTCCCGACATTCCCACCGGATCTTTAATGCCGGTCATTGTGTCAATAATATATTCCTGTGGAAGAGTGTGAAGAATGTTTCGGTCAACTGGAAACGAAATTGCTTTTGCTAATTCCAGCACTTTGTACACATCCTCAATTTGGATTTCCTGATCGGTTGCTGAGGGAGACTGCCCGGATTTTTGGATAGCAATTGCTCCCTGAGTATTGATTCCTCTGACATGTTCACCGGAAATGGTGAGCCAGGCTCGATTCACTTTTATATCGGCCATAATTTCCGCATCGGTGACAGCTTTTTCCATTTCTTCGATAATTTTATCTCTGTGGATTATAGATCCTTTTTTTATCCCAGTAGAGGAGGAAGAACCAATTCCTAAAAGCTTAACATTTTGATTTGAAGGATTTATTTCAGCAATTGCACAGCAGAATTTTGAGGAGCCTACATCAATTCCTACCTGGATGTTCTTATCCTGGGTCCGGGTCAGTTTTGTCATATACTCCATTCCCGTGCAACAATTTGATTTTTATAACGCAAATCAATATACCGGTAATCAGTTAATTTTCTTTGGAACGGAAGTGTCAGATCAAATTCTTGGAGGATGTACAATTTCTCAGTGATATTGAGTTTACCCAGCGTTACAATTGTCGGCTCTTCTGCAAGGATCAATTCAAATTCCTCCTGCAGGTTTAACCTGACTTCGGAAAGGTTTTCATAAAGGTTCGGATAATTTATTTTGATGTGGTTTATATAACTGACAGCATCTATTACGTTTTGGGAAAGAGTAGGTTTTCCTAGCGGATAAAGTGATTTTGCTGAATTAAATTTGGATAGGGAGGGAACCTCATATTCAACATTGTTGTTTTCAATTGGCAGTACTATTTTTTCACTGTCAATAAGTACTGGAGGATTAATCCTTATAATTGCAATGGGTTTTCGCTCCAGGATTTCAATGTTAACTCTGTTTGGAAATTGTCTACTCACCCTTGCAGCCTGAACATAGGGGTGTGATTCAATCGCAATACGGATATCGTCAATCTCAATCCTATTCATTTTTTGTCCATCAATTGGCCCTAAAAGTGAGCGATATTCATTTTCCTTGATAATTGAGTGTCCGTGTATTCTAGTTTCTTCAACGACTAGAAAATCAGTAAAAGATGCCCATGAAAATGCAGCCCAGGTCAATAAAAAAACACTACAGGTAAGCATGGTTCCAATGATGATTCTATCCCTGTCCAGATTTGAACTTTTCTTCATGATTTAAATACCCCAGGCATAAATCCTAATGTTTTAATCTCTAATTCAAGCTTGACACCAAATTTTTTTTCCACAGTTTTACGTGCTAACCGAATCAGGAAAACAATATCTTCTGCGTTTGCTTCTCCATGGTTTACAAAAAAATTGGCATGTTTTTCGGAGATTTCAGCATCACCACGGTGTGTTCCTTTTAATCCCGCTTTGTCAATTAAATATCCGGCTGCTAAATCTTTTTTTGGGTTTTTGAAAATGCTTCCCGCCGAACGAAATCGCAAGGGCTGAGTGTTCTTTCTTCCTGCGCTGGCTTTGGCGCGTTTATTCATGATTTCTTGCTTGTCTACTTTTTTTAAAACAAAGTTTGCGCTAATAATCATTTCATCTTTTTTAAAAGAAGAGTGACGATAATCAAAGTCAATATCTTTGACACTGTATTGTTTTATTTCCCCGGTTAAAGTCATCACATCAACATTTTTCAGACAATTTGAAATTTCGCTTCCAAATGCACCTGCATTCATCATTAATGCTCCTCCCAATGTGCCTGGTACTCCTATCATAGTTTCGAGTCCCGTGAGTTTTAGCTTGATACAATGTTTTACCATATGACCAAGCATAACTCCTGTTTCAGCGTAAATTTGACAACCATTGATCTCCAGTTTGTTAAATGATTTAATCAAGGTAATAACAATACCATCTATTCCTTCGTCTGCCACTAAAAGATTGGATCCTGATCCAATAAAAAAAACAGGAATGCTCCGTTCGTTCGCAAAATGGAGAATTCCACTTAAATCCTTCCGGTCAAGCGGAGTTATATAGGCTCCGACTGGTCCACCTATCCCATAAGAGGTATGACGGGACATTGGTTCATTCAATAGACAAGTGCCGTTTACCATCTTTTCCAGTTCTTCTCCAAACTCCATCTCAGGCTTCTGCTTTCACAGACAGGTGATTAAAATAGGAATCGCAATAACGCCAGATATTCCCGGCGCCAATTGTAATTATCAGGTCACCCGGTTGGACAATTGTATCCAATTTATCTGAAAGATTATCTAAATCAGGTTCATAATGGACATTGGGATGCCCGAGTTTCATTGCAGATTGAGCCACTAATTCACCCGTTACGTTAGGTATCGGTTCTTCCCGTGCAGGAAAAATATCGGTTACAACCAACACGTCGCAGTCCTTGAATGCACGGGCAAAATCTGAATGAAAATCCTTGGTACGGGTGAAAAGATGAGGTTGGAAAACTGCAACTATCCGTCGGTTCCAGCCATTTCGGGCAGCCTGCAGGGTAGCACGCACTTCGGTAGGATGATGGGCATAATCATCAACTACCATAATATCATCCACGATTCCCTTAACTTCAAATCGGCGCCGTACACCGCCGTAGGAATGAAGTCCTGTGGCAATAGTTTCAAATGGGATGCCCATTTCCATCCCGAGCGCTATACATGCCAGCGAATTTAAAATGTTGTGTTCACCGGGAACATTTAGCGCTATTTCCCCTAAAGTTTCCTGATGGTTCCGGACAGAATATTGAGTGTTAATTCCATCAAATTTCATTGATTCTACATGAAAATCAGCTTTGGTAGATATTCCGTATGTAATAACCGGCCGGTTGATCTCTGATAAAATATCTTGTACTCCCTGTGAATCCAGACAGGCGATCACAACACCGTAAAAAGGAACAGCATTGCTGAATTGAATAAAAGCGTTTTGGAGGTCTTTCAGGTTTTCGTAACAGTCTGTATGTTCTAATTCAATGTTTGTTATGACAGCGATGGTTGGTCGCAGGAGGAGGAAACTGCGGTCAAATTCATCTGCTTCAACAACGATAACTTCACCCGAACCCAATAAAGAATTAGTATTAAGATTTTTTACGAGACCCCCTACAACCAAAGTCGGTTCCATTTTTGCTTCAGAAAGTACCGATCCAATCATTGAGGAGGTAGAGGTTTTTCCATGAGTTCCGCTGACAGCTATGCTTGTTTGTTTTACTGCAATTAGTTCACCCAGCATTTCAGCACGGCGTATGACAGGAATACTTCTTTTTTTCGCTTCAATAATTTCCGGGTTGTCTTCTTTTACAGCACTGGAATAAACCAATACATCACTATTATTCAGATTGGTTGAATCATGACCTTCTCTGATAATTGCACCCTTTTCCTGGAGATTTTGAATAATCTTTGATAGTTTCAGATCAGATCCGGAGACTTCAAATCCAAGATTCAACAAAAGTTCAGCGATACCGCTCATTCCAATACCGCCAATTCCGACAAAATGTACTTTATTCACTTTCCTGAACATTGATTTTAGTTAATCATTTGTAATATTTGGTCAACAATGGTCTCAGTTGCATCCGGTTTTGCAAGATTTTTTGTTTGATGTGCCATCTGTTCAAGTTTTTCTTTATTGCGGAGGAGCCTTAAAACGGTTTCAACTAAAAGGAAAGATGAGAGATCTTTTTCATCTATCAAATGTGCAGCGGTTGCTTTTGCCAGTACTTCGGCGTTTTTCATTTGATGATCACCAGCTGCGCCAGGAAAGGGTATCAAAATGCTGGGTTTCCCGCATACGGTAATTTCGGACAAGGTCAATGCGCCAGCTCGAGAAATAACAAGGTCTGATAAAGCGTAGGCATCAGACATAAGATTGATAAATGGTAGCACCCGGACAGAATTAGACTCATGATGCTGAAATTTAGAGAACTGGTTGTGTCCCGTTTGCCATAAGACTTGGATATCTTCTTGTTGGAGAGAATCAATTGCGGAATTCATAATCTTGTTTAAGGCTGCTGAACCCTGGCTTCCACCGAAGAGAAACACTGTATCTTTTCCTGGTTTAAAGTTGAAGGTTTTCGCTGCATCTGAACGGTGTCCATTCAAGATACCTTTCCGTGTGGGATTCCCGGTAACAATGCAGTTACCTTTCAGATAGTTTTTTGCCTCATCAAAGGCAATACATACTGAGTGGGCTTTTTCAGCATATAGCCGGGTTGTGATTCCAGGATATGAGTTTTGTTCCTGGAGAAGAAGAGGTATGTGCTGTCTGATTGCTGTTTTTATGGGTATTGCGCTGGCATATCCTCCGGTACCAACAACAGCATGGGGATTAAATTCCTGGAATAATCTTTTTGTTCTCCTGGATGCCCGCAGGTATCTCAAGGGAAGAATTAAATTTTTCCCAACCGCATCAAGCGAAAAACTTCTCTGCAAACCTCGGATAGGGATTAATGTATGGGGAAGAGATTTTACGGGAAGAACATCTGCCTCAATTCCAAAAGTAGAACCCATGTAGTGGATATTAATCCTTGGATTCCGCTGCTGGAGTGCTTCCCCAATAGCAATAGCAGGGTAAAGGTGCCCACCAGTGCCGCCGCCGGCAATGATTATTCGAAGGTCATCCATATAACTTCGGTTTCCAATCGCTACTGTGCGCAACGGATCGTTTCGCCTGACTGATATTCAACAAAATGCCGATACTTGCAAGGTTGACAACCATTGCTGATCCACCGTAACTGATGAGAGGCATGGGAAGTCCCGTAACCGGAAAAACATTAGTTACAACTGCTGCATTTACAAAAGCATACAGAATAAAATTGAATGAAATTCCAACCGCTAACATGACACCAAATGGATCTGTACATTCTTTGGCAATGCGAATTCCCCGCTGAAAAAACAAGAGAAAAAGAGTCAGAATGAAAAAAGTACCCATAAATCCGATTTCTTCGCCAATGATAGAAAAAATGAAATCCGTATGAGGTTCGGGCAGGAACATATTTTTTTCAAGACTGTTTCCAAGCCCGAGACCTCTAAATCCACCATTTCCCAGGCTGATTAGAGATTGGTAAGCCTGATATCCAATCGTAGATAGATCTTCGTTTTTGTTTAACCAGGAACGAACCCTTTCCCAACGGTAGGGAGCCATCAGTAATACAGGAATTGCTAGAGCTATTCCTGCCACAGAAGTAGCCAATAGTTGGGAAAAATTTGCTCGGCCGATAAACAGCATAAACAATCCAATTAGGCCCAACATTATTGCAGTACTGAAATCAGGTTGAATTATAACGAGGGACATTAAAATGGCAATCACGAAAACGGGAGGTAGAAAACCAGTGTAAAAATCATCCAATTGGCGTTGTTTTTTATCTATATAGGCAGCAAGAAAGATAATTAGCGACAACCGGGCAATATCCGAGGTTTGGACTGAAAACGGCCCAAGATAAAACCACCTGGCGGGAGTGGAAATTCCTTTAATAACGAAAACAGCTTTTGTGATAACGAGTAATCCAATAGCACCAAAAATCAGGTGAAGATAATATTTTTTTAAGTGTCTATAATCAAACAACATCATTAAAAACATGATGATTACTCCTAACAGTAATCGTTTTAAATGAGCAATTAAGTAAAGTGAGGCAGTTTGATTTCCCGATTCCATAAGGGACCTAATAGAACTGGCACTGTAGAGCATGACTGTACCAATGATACAAAGCAGTATTACCGCAGAAATGAGAGCTCTGTCATATTTTTTTGAGATCACATTCAGGTAATTCATTTCTGTTCTTCTAATTGGGAAACCCATTGTTTAAACAGATCACCGCGATGTTCAAAACTGTCAAATTGATCAAAGCTTGCACAGCCCGGGGAAAGCAGTACAATGTCTCCCGGACTTGCAAGCAAATGGCTCTTCGAAACTGCATCTTTGAGACTATTAAAGGTGTACAATCTCACCGCATCCCCTAGCGCAGTTTCGATGGTTTGATGAGCCTGACCGTAAGCGAGGACGGTCTTGATGTTGTTAGCATGTGGAAGGAGTTCTTTGAAATCGCCCCCTTTGTATTGTCCCCCTAAAATTAAGATTATGGATTTGTTAAAACTATCTAATGCAACTTTCACTGAATCGATATTTGTAGCTTTGGAATCATTCACGTAATCCACTCCTTGCAAAGTAATTACGGATTCAAGGCGATGAGGAACCCCTGTGAAGGATGCCATTATTTTTTCAATGTGTTTGTTTGGAATATGCATAAAATGAGCCACAGTGGCAGCAGCTAACAGGTTTGACAGATTATGCTTACCGGCGAGGACAATTTCATTCAAATAGATAAGTTTATCATTTTCCTTCGTGTAAATTTTTGATTGATTCACACTGAAAATTGCATTTTCTTTTTTGTACAAGCTGAAGGAGATTTTAACAGGTGGATATCCATCAAATTGATTGTCAAAACTTGGATCATCTGCATTAAAAATAATCATATCGTCAGAAGATTGATTCTGTATCATATTAAATTTTGCAGATTTGTACTCTTCCATGGATTCATAGCGGTCCAAATGATCAGGTGTGATATTAAGTAAAAGAGAGATATAGGGTTTAAAATGAAGGATAAATTCCATTTGAAAACTGGATATTTCCAGAATGAAAATTCGTTTCGAATCAGGAGATTTCAAGTCCTCGAGTATTTTTTCTGAAAAAGGAATTCCAACGTTTCCTGCGAGAACCCCGTGAATTTCTTTCGTCTTGCACATTTCAGTTAAGGCATAGGCTGTTGTTGTTTTTCCGTTTGAACCTGTTATTGCAAGGATAGGAGCTGATGTGAACCAACTGGAAAATTCGATTTCACCCACAATTGGAATGTTGCGTTCTTTTGCTTTCACAATGATAGAAGCATTTTGGTGGATACCGGGAGAAATCACCCACAGGTCTGCATCAAAAATCTTTTCGCTATGACCTTCTATTTCCCCTTCCATCCCGATTGATTGAATCTTTCTGAGATTTTGTTTCAATTCAATGCCGCCCGTTTGCTCGCTCACAAAAACATTTGCTTTTAGATAATGTGCAAGTTTTGCTGCTCCGCATCCACTTTTACCCAAACCAATAATAGTAACCATTTTATTTTTTAGGTTGATTGTGTTTCTATTTGAAATATTCATTAACGAATTTTAAATGTAGTTAATGAAAATAATGCAAGCAGGATTCCAATAATCCAGAACCTGACCACCACCCTGGTTTCAGGCCAGCCTACAAGTTCAAAGTGGTGATGGACTGGAGCCATTTTCAAGAACCGTTTTCCTTTACCTGATTTCATTTTTGTCCATTTGAAATAACTAATTTGAAGAATGACAGAAATTGCTTCCCAAACAAAGACCCCCCCGATTATTATAAGAAGGAATTCTTTCTTTAATAAAATTGCTAATGTCCCTAATGCAGCTCCAGCGGACAGTGAACCCACATCACCCATAAAGATTTGGGCAGGCGCCGAATTAAACCATAAAAATCCAAGGCAGGCTCCAGCCATTGCTGCTGCAAAAACAGATAGTTCACCTGCTCCGGGGAGATAAAGAATATTGAGGTATTCTGAAAAATCCACCCGCCCGCTGATGTAGGTAATTACCGCGAATACTGTAAAAGCGATTGCCAAGAGGCCAGATGCCAGGCCATCTAAACCATCGGTAAGATTTACTGCATTTGAAGTCCCTGTAATAACAAGAATTATCACAGCAGGATACAGGATTCCAAAATCTAAAATTGAAGATTTTAAAAAGGGAATGGATGTAATAGTGCGGATTTCCGTGAATTCCGGAGAGTTATAGATCCAAATACTTACAGCAGAACCCAGGAGAACTTGCCCCGCCAATTTGTAGCGGGCAATGAGTCCTTTTTCAAAATTTTTTATTATTTTCAGGTAATCATCCAAAAAGCCAATTAATCCCATCCAGATTGTAGAGAGGAAAATGATCTGTATATACACGTTATCCAGCTTTGCAAAGAGGAAAGTTGGGAGGAGAACTGCACAAAGGATTAGTACTCCTCCCATTGTTGGCGTGCCCTTCTTTTTCAGATGGGATTTTGGTCCTGTTGATCGGATATTTTCGCCGATCTGGAGTTGTTTTAGCTTGTGGATGATCCAAGGACCGAGGAGGAAACTTATTAATAATGCAAATATTGCTGCAGACGCAGATCGAAATGTGATATACCGAAGAATATTTAAAATAGACCAGGACTCTTTTAGGGGATATAATAAATGATATAACATTATCCAAAAACCCCTTGGATTACTGTTTCCATAGCCATTCCTCTGGAACCTTTAAATAGTATTTTGTCTCCCTTCCTGATTGTATTTTTTAATTGTGTAATCAGTTCGTCTTTGGTTTTAAAATGTTTATGTATTTCAACATTCTCTAATCTCAAATCAGTATGCACTGTATAGGTGCCGATAGTAAATACACCATCCAGGTGTGCATCAGAACATTTTTCCCCGACTTTTTCATGAATTATTTCTGAATGAGTTCCAAGTTCAAACATATCCCCAAAGACCAGAAACCGCCTTCCATTTTTGCTAAACGCATTTAAATAATCAATGGAAGCAATAGTAGATTCAAGATTTGCGTTATAGGTATCATCAATCACTGTGATATCATCAAATTGTTTCACTTGGCATCGTCCCTCCGGCTGCACGAAGGATAAAACTCGATTTTGAAATGTTTTCCATTCTACATCCATGGTGATAGCGACAGCCGCTGCCGCCAGTACATTTTTTGCAAATGAAAAATTGCACGATTGTGTTTTTACTTCTTCTGTATTAATAAGCAGAGTCAGGGTTCCGTCTTTTTCTTGATAAATATCAGCGGGAAAGTCACAATCCGGGCTCAGTCCATAGCTGATTTTATCCCCCGCAATAGAAAGATTTTTTATTCTATCATCAGCTTGATTCACAAAGGCAATTCCTCCCTCCAGGGATTGAAACAATTCTCCTTTTTCTTTTGCAATTTCTTCAACTGTACCGAATCCTTCAAGATGTGCTGGGGCGATATTCGTTATTAATCCATGGGTAGGTTCTGCAATCCTGCAAAGGTAGGATATGTCGCCAGGTTGATTTGCCCCCATTTCCAGGATCGAAATTGTGTGTTTCTCTGTCTGTAATAGTATTGTGAGCGGGAGCCCAATGGATGTATTAAAATTTTTTTCTGTAGCATGAACCGTTTGGGTTGGATGGAAAATATGGTGTACCAGATCTTTGGTGGATGTTTTACCATTTGTTCCTGTAATACCCAGGGTGGATACCTGAAATTGTTTTCGCCATTTATTTGCAATATTACCAATTGTTGTAAGTGGGTCCTCCACGATTACCTGTTTCAGAGATGTTAAATCGTTGTTTTTTTCAGAGACTAACGCAACGGTACAACCATCAATTTCAAGCTCTTTCAAAAATGTATGTCCATCAGTTCGTTTTCCTTTCAAAGCAATGTAAAGATCACCGGCTTTAAACTCACGGCTGTCTGTTGCAATGCCGTGTACATTAGAGTCCAATTCAGCGCTTGTTACTTCCCTGAATACTTGAGAAAATAAATTTGGTCTGGGGAGATTAATTCTCATCGCAGAATTCCTGAATGATTTTTATATCTGAGTATGGAATTTTTTCACCCCGGATTTCCTGATAATTTTCTCTTCCTTTCCCTAGTACTGCGAGGATATCATTCTTTTTTAATTCAGTTAACGCACTACGAACAGCTTCTCCCCGGTCATTGAAAACTGTATAACACTTTCGAGTAAAACCTTTTACAATATCTGCTTGTATAGCTTGGGGATTGTCAAATCGTGGATTATCGGGGGTAATAAAACACTGTTCCGCAAATTTCTCAGCTATCGCTGCCATGACAGGCCGTTTTGTAACATCCCTGTCTCCCCCTGCGCCAAAGATAACTGTCAATTTTCCGCCTGACATTTTACAAATAGTTCCTAACACTTTTTCGTAGGCGTCAGGTGTGTGGGCATAATCGACAACTACTGTTCCTCCAGATGGGGTTTTAAACATCTCCAATCGTCCTGGAATTAACGTGCAGGAATCAATTCCTTTAGTTACGAAATGAGGAGGGATACCCATTGCGTGGGCTATCCCGACGGCAGTAAGAATATTTTCCAGGTTGAGTGAACCAATTAAGCATGATTGTATTTTATAAGAGTGATCACCGGCTTTGATGGTTCCTTTGATTCCGTTAAGAGTTAACTCAAAATAAGAATAATGAACATTTTCTTTTGTAGAAATTGATGTTGTGAGGATTGGAATAGTAGTGTCAGAAATGATTTTTTTCCCATAGACATCATCATTATTAATAACTGCAGTTGCTGTGATTGGAAGCATTTTAAAAAGTTTGGCTTTGGCATGGCAATACTCCTCCATATTCCCGTGATAATCCAAATGCTCTGGGGTCAGGTTGGTAAATGCAGCAATATTAAAATCAACATCGGCGACCCGGCATTGTTGGAGAGCATGGGATGAAACTTCCATTACTACATGAGAGAAGCTATCATTTTTCAAATAAAACAGAGTTTTTTGAAGAGAAACCTGGTCAAGGGTGGTCAGAGTTTTTTCTTGAGGATAATTTCCTTTTGCAATGATTCCAAGCGTACCCATTTGGGCAGTTTTATATCCGGCGGCTTCAAAGATGGAAACAACAAGGGTCGCCGTAGATGTTTTACCATTGGTCCCCGTGATACCAATCATGGTTAATTCCCTGGATGGGTGGCCGAAAAATTCCGAAGCTACCCATGAAGCAGCTCGTCGCGGGTTTGCTACCCTGACCTGAGGTATGGACAATTCACCAATATCTCGTCCATTGGATATAATTGCTGCAGCTCCATTTTTTACTGCTTCGGGTATGAAATCATGTCCGTCAAACTTATTTCCCTGAATAGCGACAAAAATATTCCCACTACAAACGGAACCGGCATGCAATGAAATTCCAGAAATAGAAGCATCTGCAAATTCATGACTATCTAACTGGGTGAGTCCTGTGAGTAATTGGTTTAATGGTTTTTTCTTCAAAAATGGTATATTATTGTTTTGTGTCATCTCACTTCAGTCCTATGGTACATATAGAACCAGCAGCGATTTTTGTTCCGGGTTTAGGGCTTTGCCAAATTACTTTTCCTGAACCATTTATTTTAGTTCTTAATCCATTTTTCCGGAGAATTTTCATTGCTTTTAGCAAACTCATGTTTCGAACATCCGGCGTGATCATTTTATCGGTGTGTACACTCTGATCCTTTTTTAAATACACAGGTTGTTCTGCTTCAGTTTTGTCAAAACTATTTTGGTTATTTTTGACGAGTAAGAGTTCCTTTTCATGGGATTGTGAGGGTCTTTTTCCTCTTTTGATTGAATCATCAATATTAATTATTCTTTCCATGATTTTTTTAAATGTAGGCGCAGCGCCCACACTTCCCCAATGATAACCCATTTTCGGTTCATCCAGAAGGATAAGACCCAGTAATTGGGGGTTATCAGCAGGAAAAAATCCAACAAAGTTTGAAATAAACTTTGTTGTGGAATAGTTTCCATCTATAAATTTTTGTGCAGTACCCGTTTTACCTGCAACATTCCACCCTGGAATTTTTGCTTCAATGCCGGTTCCGGTTTCAACAGTTTTGACAAGCATCTGTTTAATGGTATTCATTGCATCAGATGATGCTACTTTTCGGATGATTTCGGGTTGCTCTATATATCTACGATTTCCTTTGTCATCAATGATTTGATTGGTAATCATGGGTCTGATCAGAAAACCTCCATTGGCGATAGCGGCAAAAGCTGAAGCCAATTGTATAGCGGTTACCCCTACTTCCTGTCCCATGGCAATTTCTGCAAGCGATATTCTGCTCCAATCTTTAGTTTTACGAAGCGTTCCAACAACTTCTCCCATGAGGTTAATGTTTGTTAATGAGCCAAAACCGTATTGCCGGGCAAATCGGTAGAGATTATTTTGGCCTACAGTTTCTGAAATTTTGATTATTCCCACATTACTCGAGTTTGCCATAATTTGAGAAAAGTTGAGTATGCCAAATTCTTCGTGGTCATTAATTCGGAGGTTATTGTATAAATAACTTCCGTTCTCACAGTTAAATTCCTGTTGGGGAGAAACTGTTTTCAATTCAATTGCAGCAGTGGCTGCTACAATCTTGAAGGTGGATCCCGGTTCAAACTGATCCGTGATGGATTTGATTTTCTGGTATTCTGTTTCGGAATTTTCGGGGTGATTCGGATCAAAATCAGGAAGTGAAACCATCGCAAGAATAGCGCCAGTATGGGGATTCATCAGTATACCGGTTGCACCAACTGCGCCTGTTTGTTCCATCCTTTTCGCTAACTCCTCCTGCAGGATACATTGATACTCAAGATCTATTGTGAGTTGAATATTGGAACCATCTATAGGAGGTTTTGTCGGAAAACTGTTTTTTGGATTCAAATCCCCAAGGCCATTTCTTTGTTTAATGACCCATCCGGAAGTTCCTTGGAGAAGGTGATCATATTTCTTCTCAATTCCGGTAAGACCATTATCATCTACATCAGTACATCCAATGATTTGGCTGGCGATGTTTGAATGGGGGTAGCTTCTGCGTGTTTTCCGTTCAAGGATTAATCCCGGAACTGGATTTTTTATGAGATTGCTGCAGGTCTCTTTACTCAGGTTTCTTTCCAGGTACACAAAACTTTTTCCAGAATTCATCATTTTTAAGTAGCGTTCGATTGGTCGTTTGGTACACTTATGAATTGTTTCAGCTAGGGACATTTTATCCTGAATTTTTGAAGGATGGACAGCTAAATTGTAATGAATGATATTTCGTGTCAGAGGGGTGTTTTTTCTGTCGAAAATATTTCCTCTGTTAGCAATAAGAATTTTTTGAGCCTCCCCTTGTTTTTTCCCCTGGAGGCGATATGTGTTTCCATTCAAAACCTGGATTTGGAAGAAACGTGCAGAAAGACCTGTCCAGCTAAGAATTACTAAGAAGGAAATAACAGTAATTCTTGGGCGGAATTTTAAATAGGTTTTAGTCATCATTTCTTTTCTGGAGAGGATTTATGTAGACAAAAATGGACTCTGCTTGTGCAGGAACCATCCCCAATTCAGATCGGGCGCGAATTGAGATATTGTCAATACGAGCAAGAGTTTCGATATCATTGTTGAGTTCTTTTATATCATTTGCAAGTTGATTTACAGTTGAATTTTGAATTTCAATTGCAACTAGGGTTCCATCGATTTCAGTATAAACCCATAGGTATGTGATTAAACCGACAATAGAGAAAATGGTTATTCCGAAGAACATGAGAGTCTGAAAGATTTCTCTTTGTTTTATAGAAAGTCGGTTCTTTTTTCTTTTTCCCATTACAATATCCTTTCACCGGATCGAAGTTTTGCACTCTTAGATCGTCTATTTACAAAACATTCATCTTCGGATGGTGTCAACGGTTTTTTTGTGTGTACAGAGAGGCGATTATTCAGACTGAGGTTTTTAAATGCGTGCTTAACGAGTCTGTCTTCAAGCGAGTGGTAGCTTATAATGACAATCCGTCCTCCTACAGTAAGACAATCAATAAAATTATTTAAAAAAGTTTTAAGTTTATCTAACTCTTGATTTACAGCAATTCGAAATGCCTGGAAAACTCTAGCATAAATTCGATTTCGATGTGCAGGAGGGGTGGTTCGCCGGATTACTTCCACCAGAGCTTCCACGGTACAAATGGTTTCGTCTTTTTTAATTAATTTTGCTATTTTCCTTGCGTGTCTCTCCTCTCCAAAATCTCGAATTATCAATGCAATTTCCTCGGCGCTTGAATCGTGTATAAGGTCCGATACTGTTTTAGACCAGGTGGGGTCAAAGCGCATATCAAGGAGTCCAGAATTAGCAAAGGAAAATCCACGGGTATTGGATTCAAGCTGAAATGAAGATAATCCTAAGTCTAACAAAATTCCGTTCACTGTAGGAATTCCTTGGTGGTTAAGGATTTCTGAGATTGTGTCGAAGGAGGTTTGAAGGAGAAGTATTGGAGAGGGATAATTTTGAAGATTTTTTCTACATATTTCCAGTGCCTCTCCGTCACGGTCAATTCCTATAAGTTTCCCTTTCTTGTTCAATCGGGAGAGTATATGTTTGGCGTGCCCTCCAAGACCGATAGTTCCATCGAAATAGATGCCATCGGGACAGATGTTGAGGTAAGACAGAACTTCCGACACCATAACAGGAATATGCTGAGGCTCGGAATCCTGCTTTAAGTTCATCAGAGAATAATTTTTTCCGCAAGGTCCTCAAAAGCACTCGGATCAAGTTTTAAATTTTGTTTATCTGTTTCATATAATATATTTGGATTCCAAATTTCAATTTTATTTACCATCCCTATTATTATTACTTCTTTTTCAAGTTCTGCGTATTGTATTAAAGCAGGAGATAATAGAATTCGTCCTTGTTTATCAAAGGGGGTAATTGCAACGTATCGGACAGCATTTCGAGTAAAACTCCGGTTAATAGTAGAAAGGGAAGATAGGTTTTTTAGTTCGGATTCAATTTTTTGCCAGATAATGATGGGATAAACCCAAATGCAAGTATCTAATCCTCGTGTGACCACAAAAGTGTTATCATTATTTGTTGATAAACTCTGTCGGAACTTGGCTGGAATGTTTATCCGCCCTTTTGCATCAATTGAATAGGAGTATTCTCCTGTAAATGTGTTCTTGCTTATTGTCATTGTGAACGATTAGAAAGGTATAGTTACCCACAGCTACCCACAATTCTAACCATATCTCCCACATGTGTCAATAGTTTTTTAAAGATTTTACTTATGTAATTAGCAAATGTAAATCGGCTAGCAATACATGAAATAATCTACCCCGATAATTTTTGGAGTGATCAGGGTATTGATTTAGTAGTCCTAGTATTAAGGAATGAGTTTAATCGATGGGAGAGTAGTACTTTAATCCCAATATTGGCGGGTCGGACAAAAGAGTTATCCTAAGAGGATATGGCTGGGAAGCAATTTCATTCAATGGTTCTCCATTTAGAGTGACTTTTATTCCAAGGGTATGCTTAAGCAATATGTCCAAGCTGTTTTCAATCAGAAAAGTGCTCACTTCGCCGGAATGATTTATGACTTGATGAGAAGGAAGAGTATCTTCTTTTAC
>CAJXJG010000006.1 GCA_913054425.1 uncultured Fidelibacterota bacterium | reverse complement strand
TTATCTCTTATCTGTCAACCAGTTAAATCAATTGTATCAGAATCAGAAATATTGAAAAGTTCAACGAACTCGTTTGGTGACTCTGAACCAACAAGGTCATATATAATCTCGGTAATTATAATCTGAGAGCGAAGGAAAATTGAACTCACCGAAATTAGAAGTATAAATTTCAAAAGGAGCGAATCCTTACAATCTGGTTTTAATAAATTCTATTATTCTCTTTTTTAGAATGTCCCGTGTATTTCTATATGCATCCATTTTACTCTTTTTTACATCCCAGCCATGGAACGGATCAGCAATGCTCCAATGAATTCGCTCTATAGCTCCGGGGAATATGGGACAAAGCTTATCGGCGGAATCGCAAACGGTTATGACAATATCAATTTTTTTATCCCTGTATTCGTTTAAATGATTAGAAGTGTGGCTGGAGATATCAATTCCTTTCTCTTCCATAACTGCGATTGACAGGGGATGAACAATACTTGGGTGTGTACCTGCGCTAAATACTTCGTAGCTATCACCTTCCAGATGGCGTAGGAGCCCTTCAGCCATTTGAGATCGACAGCTATTTCCGGTACAGATAAAAAGAACGTTTTTCTTTTGAATCATGATGTAAAAATTGGTGGTGATAGGTACTGGAAGTCAATAACGGTCTTTTTTGTCGAATCATTTTTATGAAGAAAGATATGCATGTGATAAATTTACCCCGTGAATAATCCTAAAAAAGAAGTATTTAATCCTTTATTTACCAATCCTCTTGAAGCCGTGAGTGGAATGACAGTTTCTGATTTAAATCGTTATCTTCCTGCTGTGCGTCAGGAAAATGAAATCAAAATGACCAAAAATCAGATGAAGGAGGGATTATTTCTTGCAGAGGGGAGGAAAGGTCTTGCAAGACTCCCGGACAAAACAATTGACCTTATTGTAACGAAACCTCCGGAAAGTCCCTGGCAGGACATCAGCGATAATAATCCGCCCTTGACTCTTCAGGAATACTATCAGTGGAATGAAAAGTGGTTAGAACAATCGTTCCGTGTTTTAAAACAGACAGGATCAATTTATCTTATTTGTGGATGGCGTTATTCCGGGATGTACCATGCATTGCTGAGTAATAATTTTAATGTTCAGTCTCGGATAACATGGAGATATAACCGGGCAAAGGATCAGCCCAGATTGGTGATATGGCGGAATGTTCTGTCTGATATTTGGTTTGCAACAAAAACCAATGAATTCATGTTTGACCAGAAAAAGGTTTCGTCTTTTAAAGAAGTAGAACAAAACCAGCAATTAAATAATTTATGGGGAGATATACTTGATATTCGAATTGGTGCAGAAGGCCAGTATGAAGGAGGGAAGCCTGAACAAGTGCTTAAGAGAATATTTACTGTCAGCAGTTTCAAATTGAACTGGGTTGTAGATCCGTTTATGGGCAGGGGAAGTGTGGGGATAATGGCAAAGAAGACCGGGAGGCGATTTGTCGGCTTTGAAACTGATCAGGATCAATTACTTTTGGCAATGAAACATATAGACCAGGCTTAGTCTAAAAAAAAGGAAATGGTTATTATGCCTTTAGTTGATAAAATACAGAAAGACCTGTACAAAGCGATGAAGGAGCGAGAAAAGGAAAGAATCAATGCCTTAAGAAATATTATTGGAACAATAAAATACCGGTACATTGACAAGGGTGCTAAACTGACTGAACAAGAAGAAATCAAAGTTGTTCAATCGCTAGCAAAACAGCGCCGTGAATCGATTGAAATATATAAGGCGGCCGGTCGGAGTGATCTTGTTGAAACCGAAACAAAGGAATTGTCGATTATAGAGGAGTACTTTCCCCAAGCGATGAATGAGAAAGAAGTGCGCCAGTTGGTACGGGAAATAATAGAAGAAACGGGGGCGGAATCAATGTCTGATCTTGGTAAGGTTATGCCCCCGATCATGAAAAAAGGTAGGGGAAGAGTTGACGGGAAATTAGCTCAGGAAGTAGTGAAAGAATTATTGTCTTGATATTGACAAGGTTTTGTCAATTTTTGTTGTTGATCATTTTTCATGGAGAATTATTTTTACATAACCAATGATTTTATTTCTTGACGGTCTTTCCAGTATTTTTATTTTGTGGTTGGGGATTTTTGGATTCAAGCAGGGGTTGGTAGAAGGATTAGGGCGACTTCTTGGTTTAATAATCTCAGTAATGACTGCCATGAGATATTACGTGGATTTAGCCGGAAATATTTCCTTATGGTTGAACATTGATGCATGGGTTTTGCTCTTAACCAGTTTTATGGTTATTTTTTTGTTTATCCTGTTAACTATGAGAGTCTTGACAAGAATGGTTAATTTTCTTATTGTATCAAAGGTTACACGATGGATAAACAGATTAATGGGGTTTGTGTTTGGATTATTGAAAGGATCAATTATTGTAAGTCTCTTTGTCTTGTTTTTGGATATTTCGCCAAAGGACGGGTGGTCAAAAATTGTATATAAAGAATCCGTTCTGGCCAGAACTCTGACGCATGGAAGAATTAATATTATAAAAATATTTCGCTGGGAAGATCCCTTTGAAAGAGGTGAGTATTTTATCAAGACTATGATGGAAACAAACAAAAAAAGAAACCGCTGATGCCAAGGATTGCACAGGAGATAGTAGAACGGGTCAGGGAGGCATCTGATATCTTGGATGTTGTTTCACGATATGTGGATTTAAAGAAACGCGGGCAGAATTATTTTGGGCTCTGTCCTTTTCACAACGAAAAAACACCATCTTTTAGTGTAGCTCCTGTGAAGGAAATATTCCATTGTTTTGGTTGTGGTATTGGAGGAAGTGCAATCAATTTTATCATGGAATATGAAAAAATAGGGTTTGTAGAAGCTATTCAGCGGTTAGGGGAACAGTACGGGATTGAGGTTCAGTTTGCCCCGGAAAAAGGGGGAAGAGAGTTGTTTTCCAATTTATATGAGCTCCACGAAATGGCGACAACTTTTTATCATAAAAATCTATTTTCTGAAAAGGGGAAGCCAGTTCTTTCCTATTTGTCTGATCGTGGACTGGAGAAAGAAATATTAGAACAGTTCAAAATTGGATTGGCATATGATACTTGGGATGATTTATTAACCCTTGCGAAAAAGAAGAAAATGTCAAACGAGGTTCTTGAAAAAACAGGATTATTCCTCAAAACAGAGAAGGGTACTTTTGACCGTTTCCGAAATAGAATAATGTTTCCAATTTTTAATACATCCGGAAGAGTTGTTGCCTTTGGAGGAAGATCATTGGACCCAAAAGATCCTGCGAAATACTTGAACTCACCAGAGACACCACTCTATAAGAAGAGAGATTTGTTCTATGGTCTGCAGTCTGCACGTCAACCAATCCGGGAACATGGTTATGCTATTTTTGTGGAAGGATATATGGACTTTCTTCAGTTATTTCAGGCCGGGATTCAAAATGTTACCGCTTTGTCAGGAACTGCATTGACGGAACATCATGGTTTACAAATAAGGAAATTTACTAATCGTGCTGTTCTTGCTTATGATGGCGATGATGCCGGAATCGATGCTTCCATTCGAGCTGGGTATTTGCTTTTGAGAGTTGGAATAGAACCGCAGATTGTTAGAATTCCGGATAAAATGGATCCTGATGACTGGGTAAGAAAATCAGGAGTGAATGAATTTAGGAAAGCAGTAGACAGGGCAGTTCCTGTGCTTGCGTTTCACATCCAAACGAAGGATGCTACTTCTTTACCGCCAGTGCAGCGATCAGAATTTATCAGGGATGTCGTATTCCAAATTGCAGGAGTAAATGACGGTATTATCAGGGATGATCTGTTGAAATCTCTTGCTCAGGAAATGCGGGTGGAAGAGGGTGAATTATTGAAAAAGATGAGCCGACAAAAACAAAGGAGTCCAAAGGAACCATTCCTGGAATCTCAAGAGAAGTCTGATGAAATTAAGCTGACATCAAAAGTTCAAAAAGCCCAGATAGAATTGGTAAGAATACTCGCAGGACAAGATATTGACGCCCGTCAGATTGTCAGAAAAAAGGTTCACCTAGAATTGTTTTTAGAACCGGTATTGAAAAAACTCGCAAAGCTGGTAATGCCTATTTATGATGAAATTGATTATCCTGCTATCATAGATCAATTTGACTTAAACGCTGAACGAAAGTTGATAACAAACATTCTCATGGCTGAAATAGATGTATCCAATTTGACTTCACTTGTTGAAGACTGCATACTTACTCTTAAGGCACATCCAATAAAAGAAAATATTAAAGAAATGCGGATTCAAATTCGTGAATTAGAGACGGCAGACAAAGACCCTACTGAAGCTATCATTGAAGTGGCTAAACTTCAGGAAGAATTGAAATCAATTTCTATATAATTACAGATTAATCGAAGCTAAATATGAATTTTATGATTTAAGCAGAGAATTAGAGAATTACTAATTCTTTCGTTGTCTTATTCAATATTTCGCTGTTCTCTTCCCCAATAATAAGATCATCTTCTATTCGTACTCCACCCCATTCCGGAAGATAGATTCCAGGTTCGATCGTTACCACATTATTAGTTTGTAAGATTTGGTCGCTAAGATGGCTTAGCCGTGGTTCAGTATGTATTTCTAACCCCAAACCATGTCCAGTACCATGATTATAATATTTTCCATAGCCTCTTTTTGTGATATAATCACGGGTAATTCTATCTATTTGGATACAAGGTACGCCTGCTTTTGCTGCCTCACAACCGGCCTGTTGTGATTCTTTGACAATATCATAAATATCACGATGTTTTTCATCGGCTGAACCCATTACGGCTGTACGGGTCATGTCAGCGTGATAACCTGCATACTTGGCTGCCGCATCAATGAGGATGAAGTCACCTTTTTGAAATGGCCTGTTTGATGGTATTGCATGGGGCAGAGCGCTATTAGGTCCCCCAGCAACAATTGGCGGATATGCTTCGCCGTCGCTTTCCTCTCTATATCGAAGTACTAAATGGTTGGCGATTTCTTTTTCTGTAGTCCCAACTTGAAGCATGGGTAGGGTTTCACTGTAAATTGTATCAGTTATTTCAACTGCTGTACGGATAGCGTCTAATTCAGTATTATCTTTAATGGCCTGCATTTGCTCCAGGATCATGGATGTGGAATCCCAATGGACATATGGGAGACGATCAGAAAACTCCTTATAAGTGTTAACAGATATATGATCCCCCTCAAAGGCTACTTTTGATCCGCTGGGAATAAGGTTTTTGTCTTTAATAATTTTTAAATGAGAGCCAAAATCAATAAATCGTTTTACACCTTTTACTTGATTTTTAGATTGAATTTCATAGCGGCCATCAGAAATAAAATAAACTTCATCAGACATAATTAAACAGGATGCTGCTGAACCTGTAAATCCACAGAGATAGCGTATATTGGTCAGGTTGGAAATAAGCATGCCATCCAGATTTTGTTCACTAAGTTTTCGTTTTAGTGAGTCCTGTCTGCGAAGGAAAACGTGTTCACTCATTATTTTTATTATTGATTATTATATTTGACTAAATCAATTTTTGTGAAGTTGAAGACGCTTTTGAATTCTGGTTCTTTCCAGTGGAATTCGTTTGGTATTTCCCCCTTTTTTTTCAAGAATATCCAGAACGTCTAAAGCTTGATAAAAGAGCCCCTGGTCTTCTAGGACTTTAACCAAAGTAAAGGTTGCAAGTTTAGAGCTGATTGACAAGGATTGCAGGTCTTCTGCTTTCAAGGGCTTGGAGGTACCTAATGATTTTTTTCGGGTATTCTTTTTCTTGGCTTTACTTTTATACTTTTTTTCCAGCTTTCGGAGTGATTCAAGTCCTGCTGAATGATGAGGGTCAATTTCCAGGACTTTTTTCCATCCGGATATTACAGTGTTTATCCCCCGGTTCAACTCTTCTTGAATACCAACGAGCATAACGTTTCCCTGGAGGTGGGTTGATCCTGAGTTCAGGAGAGTTATTAACACTTTTTCTGCTCCCTTAAGGTCCCCTCCTGCCAGATATGCTCTGGCAAAGGTATAGAGACCATCTGCATGGTTGGGATTGTAGCTTAATCCGATTTCACATACTTTTTTTGCCCGGATTATATCATTTTCCTTTAGGTATATATCTGCAAGAATAGGAAATATAACTGTGTCAAAATGATCAGCAAAATAGATCTCAAGAGCTGTCTTGTTTTTTAAATCAATCATCTGCGGTTTTCTCTTACCCAATTTTCTATGTAATCAACTGTGTGTTGGACCGGCGTGCCTGGCCCGAATAGTTTTCCTGACCCCAAAGCCCGAAGAGCATCCATATCTTTCTCTGGAATGATTCCTCCTCCGGTAAGAAGAACATCATCTATTCTATTTTTCTTCATTAATTCCAGTACTTTGGGGAAAATTGTCATGTGGGCATTATTAAGACTGGACAAAGCGATTACATCTGCATCTTCCTGAAGTGCTGCGGAGACAATCATTTCCGGGGATTGCCGGAGTCCCAGATAAATTACTTCCATTCCCGCATCACGGTAAGCGACGGCAAGAATTTTAATTCCCCGGTCATGCCCATCCAATCCTGGTTTTGCCATAACAATTCTGATTTTGCGCATTGTTTTCTAATAGGTTTTACCAAAGGAAGTTACACATAAGAAATAAATAGGGTTACATCTTCTTGCTATCCAGTACAAATGTTACTGGTCCGTCATTTATAAGGTTTACTTTCATCATAGCGCCAAATTTTCCTGACTGCACTAATATTCCCCTAGCTGTAAGCTTCTGCAAAAAATCCTGGTACAAATGTTCTCCTTTTTTCGGGGAAGCGGCATTGATGAAACTAGGGCGGAGTCCTTTTCTCCAATTACTGCACAGAGTAAACTGACTAATCACCAGAATCGATCCGCCAACATCTTTAACTGACCGATTCATTTTATGTTCTTTATCGTTGAAAATTCGAAAGTCAGCAATTTTTTTTGCTAGAAAATCTCCATCTTTTTTTTCATCAGTATTCATAACACCTAAAAAAATAACCAATCCATGGTTAATTGATCCAATTATCTTATTTTCAATGGAGACGCTTCCCTGAGAAACCCGCTGTAAAACTGCAATCATTCAATCCATACGTTTTGTTTCCCATACAGCTTTCGGAGGGTGTCACAAAACTTTTTATTTGAGGCCACCTTAATATTGTGAGCAAGGATTCTCTTTGTTTTTCCATTCATCGGGTAATGAAACACTAGGCTGCAGTTTCCCTGATGTTGCTGAGCGATTTCATAGAGTTTGTTAATATCTTCAGAGGTCACCGAAGTCTGGTCAAGTTTTATATTTATATGTTTTGAAAAATATTCCCTTGCGTCTTCCAGCTTAACAATTTCCTCTGCAATGAGTTTAAGATCGCTAAAGTCTTCGCTGTCGGTAGGTTTCCCAACAACAAATACTACCTCACCATCTTTAATGAGCTTATTGAATTTTGTGAAAGTATCACTGAAAGCAAGTATTTCTACCTTTCCTCCTAAACATTCCAAATCGAAGAAAGCCATTTGATTATTTTTTCGGTCAAAGTGGTGTTTGATATTATTGATGATCCCTCCGACTCGAAAAGATGTTTTAACTGTATTTTTTGATTCTTCGGAAAAATCAAAAGTACTAAACTCCTCCAGATCATCTGCGAATTCAAATAAAGGATGGCCAGAAAGGTATAGTCCTAGAACTTCCTTTTCTTTTTGAAGAGATTTTTTTTCAGTCCACCCAGAGATTTCCAGTAAGGGTGGTTCTTGAAAAAGTTTTTTTTCTGAGGATAAACCGCTAAACATGTCTACTTGATTTTGATTATAGTTATTCTGGATTTTCTGACCATAATTGATTGCAAGATCTACAGATTCAAACATTTGAGCACGTGTCCCCTCCAAGGAGTCCATTGCTCCGGACATAACCAGACTTTCCAATACTTTTTTATTAACTGTACGCTGATCTACTCTTGAACAAAGGTCAAAAATAGTTATAAACGGACCATTTTCTTTCCGTTCATCCGTTATTGTTTCCAGTGCCTTGGCTCCTACATTTTTGATTGCGTTTAATCCATAGGAAATAGTTTTTTTATTAACTGGGCGAAAGTGGACCGCAGACACATTGATGTCAGGCGATTCAACTGTGATTCCCAGCTTTCGACATTCATTAATCAAAATCACTATTCTATTGATATTGGACATCTCACTTGTAAGATTAGCAGACATAAACTCAGCGGGATAATTGGTTTTCAGTAAGCCGGTTTTGTAGGCTAGATAGGCATAAGCAGTAGAATGACTTTTGTTAAACCCATATTGTGCAAATTTTTCAATTAGGGAAAATATTTCTTTTGCTACAAAGGTTTTTATTCCATTGGTATTGGCTCCCTCAAGAAACTTTTCAGAAATATCATCCATGAGTTTTTTATTCTTTTTCCCCATGGCACGCCGCATGATGTCCGCTTCAGCAAGACTAAAGCCAGCGATTTTATTCGCAATCTCCATAACCTGTTCTTGGTAAACAATGATCCCGTGAGTTTCTTCAAGAATAGATTTCAGATCAGGGTGGATATATCTTGTTTTCTTTTTCCCATGTTTTCGATTGATGAATTCGTTGATATTTTTCATTGGACCGGGCCGATAAAGCGCATTCATGGCGATTAGGTCTTCGATTGAAGTAGGCTTAAGCTTTTTTAGAAATTCCCGCATTCCGGAGGATTCAAACTGAAAAATACCTACGGTGAGCCCTTTTGTAAACATATTATAGACTTTAGGATCGTTGAGTTGTATGTTCTCTAAGTCAATTTTTATACCCTGTTCCTGAATAAGTTTAATAGTTCGATCAATTACAGTGAGATTTCGCAATCCAAGAAAATCCATTTTTAATAGCCCCAGTTCTTCCAACCCCTTCATATCATATTGACTGGTCACGTCACCTTGTGAAGATTTATACAATGGTGAAAAATTGGTTAATTTACTGGGGGTGATCACAACTCCTGCAGCATGGGTGGACGCATGCCGGTTTAATCCTTCCAGTATCAATGAGAATTCCATTAATTCCTTATAAGGCCCATCTGCCATTTTTTTGAGATCCGGACTTTTTCCAAGTGCAGAAGTAAGAGTAATGTTCAATTCATCTGGGATTGCTTTGGCGATTTTATCCACTTCTCCAAATGAATATCCCATGACTCTGCCAACATCACGTACAACCTGCTTTGCTTTCATCTTTCCAAAGGTAATGATCTGTGTAACGGATTTCTCCCCGTATTTTTTCCTGATATAATCTATAACTTCCCCGCGTCGTTCAATGCAGAAGTCGATATCAATGTCCGGTAGACTGATCCGTTCCGGATTTAGAAAGCGTTCGAAAAGGAGGTTATGTTTTATAGGATCAATGGTTGTAATTCCAAGGGCAAAGGATACTAAACTGCCTGCGGCAGAACCTCTTCCGGGGCCGACAGGAATGTTTTGACTTTTAGCATAATTCACAAAATCAGATGTGATCAAGAAATACCCGGCGAATCCCATTTGTTCAATAATCTTTAACTCATGGTCTAAACGTTGCTTCAGTTCAGGAGTAATTTTATTATAGAGTTTAATAAGACCTTTTTCGCAAAGATGTTGAAGGTAATTATTTTGATTTTTTCCCGGATATTTTTCAGGTATTGTAAAAGCAGGAAGATGATATTTATCAAAGATAAGTTCCAGGTCACACATGTCTGCAATCTCAACAGTTGCATCACAGGCCTCAGGTACATCCTTAAATAGAGATCTCATTTCTTCGGGAGACCTAAGATAAAATTCTTTTGGTTTATACCGCATTCGTTTGGGATCATTCCGATTTTTGTTACCATTAAGACAGATTAAAATATCATGCGCTTCCCAGTGATCTTTTTCTGTGTAATGAACATCGTTTGTTGCCACGTAGGGAATGTTCATTTTCCTGGCGAGAGTTAAATTCTTTTCATAGGCGTAATCTTGTTCCATACCATGACGCTGAATCTCAAAAAAGAAATTATTCTCTCCAAAAATATCAACATATTCTTCAGCAGCCTTTTGTGCTTCGTCATCCATTCTTTGTAGATGGAGGTTTGTGATTTCACCTCCGAAGCAGGCAGACAGACCGATGAGCCCATCAGAATATTTTCTCAGGATTTCCTTATCCATCCGAGGACGGTAATAAAAGCCTTCCAGATAGGATATGGTGGATAATTTCATAAGATTCTTATACCCTTGGATATTTTTTGAAAGGAGGACAAGGTGATATACTTTATTTACAGTTCCAATGACCTTTTCCCTGTTCAGGCGGCTTCCCTGCCCAATGATATAAGCTTCCATACCAATTATAGGCTTTATTCCTTCCTTTTTACAGCAGGAATAAAACTCCATGGCACCGAATAAATTACCATGGTCTGTCAAGGCAATTGATTTCATACCAAGAAACTTGGCTTTTTGAACCATTTGATTTATTTTTTGTGCACCATCCAGCAGACTGTAATCGGAATGGTTGTGTAGATGTACGAAGTCTTTAGGCATAAGCAGTACCGAAATAAATTGCAACAATCCCCAATATGGTACTTATTTTGAGCGCTTTTGAGGCAAAGGAAAAGTTTAATTCATTAGGAGATTTCATAAACAAAACTACAAGCGTAACCAATGGAATTTCAACTCCAAAAACAAGAAATGCTAGATACCAAACAGAATAGATACCCATCACATATGGAGTCAGTGCGCCAACCCCAATCATCACAGCCAATAAAGCAGTCAGTTTTCCCGCACAATTAACACCGGCAATTATAGGAAATGTGGTTAAACCAGCCAAGTGGTCTCCCTTCATATCCTCAATATCTTTTACAAGTTCACGAACCAAAGTTAATCCGAACGCAAGAAGGCAGGGAATAATCATCGGCTTAATATTTCCAAACACAGTGCCGGAAAAAATAAATGTCAATCCAAGAATAAGAGCAATAGTGATGTTTCCTATTAGTGGTAATTGTTTTAGTTTCAAATTGTATAAAATTATAAGTGGAAGTACAATCAATATTGCTATTATTATGGCATGTAGAGGTAAAAACGATGCAGATACACTGCCAAAAATGAACAGAAACATTGAGGAAGTCAGTGCAGATTTTGGAGAAACAGCAGCACTGGGGATGGGACGGTCAGGCCGGTTTAATTGATCGGTTTTTTGATCAATAAAATCATTTAATGCATTTGCCCCGGCATTGTAGAAAATTACCGTTAGAAGTGCTAAAGATAGTCCCTGAGTATTTCCAAGTGATTTGAGAATTGCAGAACTAATAAAAACAGAGAATGCGCCAATGAAAAGATTCAGTGGGCGAAATAGTTTTACGTGTGCAGCTAATATATTCAAAAAGATTGAACGATTAATACACGATCATCTCCGTTATAATCTTTTATAAGTTTAGGATGACCGAAAATATCTGAGGAAAAAAGATTGTACACTTTTTTTGGGTGTTCTCCCTTTCCCACTTCTAATACAAGATGTCCATTGGGTCTTAGAATTTTCGGAGCAATTGACACAATTCTTTGGTAGAATATTAACCCGTCTGATTGATCTGTCAGGGCAATGTTAGATTCAAACTCTTTAATGTTTTGATCCAATTCTTCAAGTTCAAGCAAGGGGATGTAGGGTGGGTTTGAAACAATTAGATCGTAGGTTTCTGCTGGTGTTTCTTTTAGAATGTTCATTTCTTTAAATTGAATATTTCTTAGATGATGCATTTTTGAATTTTTTTGAGCAGTTTTTAAGGCATGTTTATTTATATCAATTGCAGTAATGACAGCTTTTGGTTTTTCTTTTGCCAATGCGACTGCAATACATCCTGAACCAGTCCCGATATCAAGAATATTCGGGTTTAAAATCGATTGCAGTAATTGAAGAGATTCCTCTACAACCCGTTCAGTTTCCGGTCTTGGAATAAATATATCAGGGGGAGTGTGAAACATGAGACCATAAAATTCAGTAGTTCCTGTAATATATTGAACGGGTTCGTTTTTTGTGAGTCTATTGACCCAGGAATTGAATGTATTTAATTGTTCCTGGTTTATTTGATTCTCATTGTTTAAATAGATATGAGCTCTGTCGCAGTCCAGCAGATTTTGTAACAGAAGTTCGATTGAATTTTTCTGAATCTGTGGATTTATTGCTAAAACAGATTTTTCTGTATTTTTAACAAGATCAGTTAGGTTGAAAGAATTCATAAAATGTAAAGGGAATCTATTTTTAACCGGCCTGCAGTTTTTCTTGTTGGTCGGCTAATTGTAGTTGTTCAATAATTTCATTCAATTCTCCATCAAGAACCAGGTCAAGCTGATGGCAGGTGTATTTTATCCGGTGATCAGTTATTCGTCCTTGTGGGAAATTATACGTGCGGATTTTTGCAGAGCGGTCCCCAGTTGAAACAAGAGATTTTCGTTCTTTTGCTCGTTTTTTAGCAATGCGTTCCTGTTCTTGGGAAAGAAGTCGTGAACGGAGTACTTTCATGGCAGCAGCGCGGTTTTTATGTTGGGATGACTCATCCTGGCAGGTTACAACAAGGCCTGTGGGGATATGTGTGATTCGGATTGCAGATTCTGTCTTGTTTACATGCTGACCACCCGCACCACTGGAACGATATGTATCAATTTTTAACTCTGCTTCTTTTAATTCAATGTCTGCTTCTTCCGCCTCCGGCATAATAGCTACTGTAGCAGCAGAAGTGTGAATTCTGCCGCTGGTCTCTGTTTTTGGTACACGCTGTACTCGGTGAACTCCACTTTCAAACTTTAGTTTTCCGTAGGCGCCTTCCCCTTCAATTAAAAATATGACTTCCTTAAATCCGCCGATTCCTGTTACGCTCATATTCATTAATTCATACTTCCATCCTGAACGTTCTGCATACCTGGTGTACATTCTGTATAAATTAGCCGCAAAAAGTGCCGCCTCTTCCCCCCCGGTCCCGGCTCGGACTTCAACAATTGTATTTTTTGTATCATTTGGGTCATGAGGAAGCATTAATATTTTTAGGTCTTCTTCTAACTTAATTCGCTGGGATTCAAGTTTTGGAAACTCTTCTTTGACTATATTTTTCAGTTCCTCATCGTTTTCTGACAGGATATTTTCACCCTCCTCTATCTGATGGTTAACAGATAATAATTCTTTTCCCTTCACAACAATGGGCTCAAGCTGTCTTCGTTTCTGGGCTAGTTTTTTGACCTGATTCTGATTTTTTGCTACGTTTGGGTCTACCAGAAGTTTATTTAACCCTTCAAATCGTTCTATAATTGATTTGAGCTTATCTTTCATTCGTTTATCTCTGCTATATATTCCCCTCTGGCAATCTTTTTATATCGATTAGCAAAAGCAGACTCCAAAGCTGTAATTACAACTTCTGTCATACTGCCTTTCCAAAATTCAAAATTATAGGTGACTCGATATTTGGTTCTAGGGTATTAGAAAAGTTTTTTTTATCAATCAGCATGGTAGGGGTAATTAAATAAAAATGAAAGAAATTAATTTTCACCAACTGGCTATAAAATTGAAAAGCATTACATTTTTTTTAATCTCAAGCTTCTGTGGAATACGTCTTAGAAATACGCATTATTACATCATCAATGACAGCCTGTTCACTTAAAATGGATAGTTTCATAGATGTCAATAAAATTGAAGTATTCATGTAAAATAATAATAACTCCAAAGAAATTTTGTTTCCCGGGGAGTCATCAAGGAAGAGTTTAAAGTTACTCAGGTTTTTTTTTACTGTATTTTCGCTGGAACTTCTCAATACGTCCAGCAGTATCTACAAGTTTTTGCTGTCCGGAATAGAAAGGATGGCATTGGTTGCAGATTTCAATTCGTTGGTCGCCTATTGTACTGTAAACTTGAAATTCATTTCCACAGGCACAATGTACTTTTCCAAGGGTAGAATTTGGATGTATTTTTGTTTTCATCCTATGAACTCCTGTTTGTTTCTAAAATTGATTCTCGATAACATAATTAATATTATAGCACGTTTCAAAGTTGGAAAATATATTTAATTATAGCAGATAAATCCTTTAGTTATTTTTAATTAATTGTATAAGGTATTCAGACATCAAAATTTATGTTGTTTTTTATGATATTCAGGGCTGTTAAATTTTGATTCATCAACTACTTCTTTTTGTTTTTTAGGCTTGGGTTCATTAATCCAGGTCGATTTTTTTCTAAATTCTTTTTTTAGCATTCCCAGGGGACCGGCATTTTTTCTTTTACCCTGCTTTTTAGAATTAAATTTATTATTGGTTTTTTGTATTTGGTCAATATCAATGATTGCTAAATCCGGGTCTGTTTTTTTTATTTCCAATGGTTTTGAATTTTGAGTTTCTTTCAAAAAAGTTTCATCATCAAAGTTAAATTCGTCAGGGTTATAAAGTCCGTAGATTGTGCCGTATCCCCTGGTAATTCCATTGCCGAGACCAATGTAATTTGGTAAAATAAAGTTTGTTTGAAATCCCCCATAAAATGCACCCAGGTTATTGTCATCCAAAGGTTTAGGGAACAGTGAATTCAGTGATAATTTTGTGTATGTTTTTTGGTTGATAGAAATACCAATTTCCCGGGCTATAAAAATTATATTTTGTCCAAGAAGCCGATTTAAATGGCTTTTTCGTTCTGTATTATTTAATGAATGATAATTATTTCCCGTAGTTTGATTTAATGCAATCCAAGGAGTGAGGAAACGATATCGAAGCAGTCGATCAATTGCGTGGAATTGTTGTGTATAGTGTTCAGTTTCTATATCAAGCACTTGGAAAGTTATATTCCCAAAGTTCAAAGATTTTATTTTTTTCGAAAAAGAAAGGACAATTTCTGCTGCTTCGTCAATTCCTATTATGTATATCTGTTCATTAAGTATCTTTACTTGTACACGTGGATAGAGAAAATGTTTTCGGTACCGACCATCCAACAAGGGAGTGATTTCTTCCTTTGGATATTGTTTTATAAAAACACCTTTTACTTGGTATGGTGTTTTTTTTACCGGTTTATCAGTTACTAATCTGACGGTAACTGATGTCGGTTTACCGGTTTTTACAAAACGTTCTGATTTTTCCATATAAATAACAGGTTATCAATTATAAAGAATAAGTTTATTGATTCATTGTATCCATAAATTCTTCATTAGTTTTTGTTCGTTTCATACGATCTTGAAGAAATTCCATTGCTTCAACCACTGTCATTTCATTTAGGAGTTTTCTGAGAATCCTAATTCTACCAAGATGTTTATTAGACAGGAGTAATTCTTCTTTGCGTGTACCGGACTTAATTAAATCGAATGAGGGGTAAATTCTCCGGTCACTTAATCGTCGATCCAAGACTAGTTCCATGTTTCCGGTTCCTTTAAATTCCTCGAAAATAACATCATCCATACGACTTCCAGTGTCGACTAATGCTGTAGCAATAATTGTTAGGCTCCCCCCTCCTTCAATATTTCTGGCTGAACCAAAAAACTGTTTTGGTTTTTTTAGAGCGTTGGAGTCTACTCCTCCTGAAAGAATTTTTCCACTATGAGGGATAACGGCATTATGAGCACGGGCTAAGCGGGTAAGGCTATCAAGAAGAATGACCACATCCTCTCCAAATTCCACAAGACGGCGGGCTTTTTGAAGTGCCATATCTGCAACAGAAACATGTCGTTCAGGCGCTTCGTCAAAGGTGGAGCTTACTACTTCCGAATCTACGTTCCTTCTCATATCAGTAACCTCTTCTGGGCGTTCATCAATCAATAGGATAATCATATGGGTTTTAGGATGGTTTTGACGAATGGCATTAGCAATCTTTTGTAGAAGGATTGTTTTCCCTGTTTTAGGCTGAGCTACTATGAGACCCCGTTGTCCTCTCCCAATTGGAGAAATTAAGTCCATAATTCTTGTTGATAGGATTTTCTCATCGGTTTCAAGATTGAATTTTTCTTCTGGATGCAGGGGTGTAAGGTTGTCAAATAAAATTGTCTGTTTGACATCGTCAGGTGGTTTTTCATTAACCATGTCAACCTTGAGAAGTGCATAGAAACGTTCTTTCGCCTTGGGAGGACGAGTCTTACCTGATATTTGGTGCCCAGTACGAAGACTAAATCTTTTTATTTGTGATGGACTTACATATATATCATCAGGACCGGGAAGGTAATTGAAATCGGGACTTCGTAGAAATCCATATCCGTCTGACATCACCTCAAGAATACCCCGGGAATAGAAAACACCATCATTTTCTGCCTCTGCCTTCAGGAGAGTTACGATTAATTCCTGTTTATTCAGCCCTGCAAAACTTTGAACATTCATTTCTTTGGCGATTTTTGTTAACTCCTTGATTTTTAGGGATTGTAGTTCAGCAGTATCCATTGAGGATTATCTATTGATTGTGGTGATTTATTTGATAAAAAAGAAAGCTACAGGTAAAAGTTCAGACGGTACAAATAGTTACCGACGCAGAAAATTACACTAAATGAAACCATTGTCAAAGGAAAAAGAAAAATATTCAAAAACAGTATTTGCAATGTAATGACTTCCAAAAATCAATCCGGGTGTGTTATTGTTAACATTTTCTTTTAATGTGGTTAGAGCAATGTTTACGTCATTTATCATTGTGCATGGGATTCCTTCTCTTATTAAGGTTTTTCTTAATGTTTCTGCCGGTAAAGTTTTTGTATCAGGAAAGGATGTTACGATTAACTCAGAAAAGGAATCTTTTAATATTGGTGCAATTAGGTTGATGTTTTTGTCAGTTTTAAGAGCCAGGATTCCAATCGGTTTTTTCTTCCACCAGGATCGAAACATATGCAAAATGGTGTGAATTCCATGTGCATTATGAGCTACATCGTAATAAATAGGTTTGATTGTATCCATTTGTTGGAGTCTTCCGGGCCAAAATACATTAGACAATCCATTTTGGATTACTTCTTTAGGTATTTTAGGATCGAAATGATTAATAGACACGACTGATGTTACTGCGTTCATACCTTGATGATACCCCTTGAGTGGAGTGTAGAAGGGAATTCCGTTTATATAGAACTTAGTTGATGTAGTAATCTGTGCAGTTGTTTTTACTGAGGAATTATTACAAGTGATTACCGATGAATTTTTTTGTTTCGCTATGTTTAGTAAAATTTTTTTTACAACTGGTTTTTGCTTGGCTAGAATTAATGGAGTTCTACTCTTAATTATGCCTCCCTTTTCAAAAGCAATTTCTTCGATTGTTTTTCCTAGTATATCTGAATGATCAAAAGCTATTGGCGTAATAATTGTCTGGATTGGATTTAGAACATTGGTTGAATCCAGGCGTCCTCCCAAGCCAGTTTCCACGATAGCAATATCCACATTTCTTTTTTCAAAATACCAAAAAGCCATAGCAGTTGTTGCTTCGAAAAAAGTGGTTTTAATTGCTTCAATGTGTTGTCGGAACCGGGAAATATATTTCAAAATATAATCATCAGGGATTGGCAGTCCATTTACTCGAATTCGTTCATTAAAATGCACCAAATGAGGCGAGGTATACAACCCGACTGTGTAATTCGCATTTTTCAGAATCGAAGCAAGGTTTGCACAAGTAGATCCCTTGCCATTAGTTCCTGCTACATGAATGGAATTGAAGGACTGCTGCGGATTTCCAATCTGACCCAGAAGTTGATAGGTATGTTCTAACCCAACCTTGATACCTCTTCGTTCTAAAGCGAAGAGGTATTCTAATTGATCTACAATATTGTCCATTTTGCTTGGGTTTTATTTACAGGGAATTGAGAAAATTTCCAAAGAGTATTTCCACCTGAATGTTCTTGTTGATTTAAAAAAAATCTACCGTTGTTACGTCTGCAATGGGGCCTTCTAAAAACCGTTCCGCAATTGTTTCAAATTGGGAGAAGACATCGGTTATAAAGCAAGACAGTGTACCGTTGCTATGACTATTTGACTGAAGCTCAAGAGTATTAATCAATTCAAATATTTTTTTAGCAACGGGCTCAGCTGAATCTATCAAAGCAATTTTATGGTTTATTTGAGATTTCAGTAATGGTTTTAAAAGAGGGTAGTGGGTACAGCCGAGGACAAGAGTGTCAACGTTTTCTGTTTTAAATGGTTCAAGGTAAATGTTTGCGATTGCTTTTGAAATTGCTCCCTCTAACCAGCCTTCTTCAACTAAAGGTACAAACAAAGGGCAAGGCTGGCTTATGACTGTCATAGTTGGGTCCGTTGCCTTGATTTTATTTTCATACTCCTTTGAACGAATTGTAGCAACAGTTCCAATTACACCGATTCGCTTATTTTGGGTTGCATGTATAGCCGCCTCAACTCCGGGATCAATCACACCAACAATGGGGACACGTACGTGTTTTTGGACTTCATTTAAGGCAAGTGCAGAGGCAGTGTTGCATGCTATTACGATTATTTTTGCGCCTTTAGATATGAGAAAATCAGCAATTTTAAGAGAGTATTTTTTAATTATTTTAGGGCTTTTGTTCCCGTAAGGAAGTCGTGCCGTGTCGCCGAAATATATAACAGATTCATGTGGAAGAATCTTTTGGATAGCCCTGGCTACTGTGAGTCCGCCCAGCCCAGAATCGAAGATACCGATTGGATTTGTATTCATTGTTATTTGGATTTATACTATGAGGTAATTCCCCGGCCGTTCATATTTATCCCTTTGCTAAGAGTTTCTCTTTTGTGTTTCTAAACTTAAAAATCGCACTGTAAACTGCTTCAGCAATTTGTTGTCGGTAAGAAGCTTTTTTTAATTTTTTTTCTTCAGTTGGATTGGAGAGAAATCCAACTTCAATTAATACATTTGGCATACTTGCACCGATCAAGACATAAAAGCCTGCTTGCTTTACCCCCCTGTTTTTTGAGTTGATCCCTGAAGCAAGCTCATTCTGAATGATACCGGCAAATTCCTCACTGTCTTTCATGTGCGTGCTTTGCACCATTGTAGCCATTATCAAATTTTCCCCGGAGTATTTTTTTTGTTGTTGATCTTCTAACTGAATCACAGCATTTTCTCTTGACGCAACTTCAATTGCATCGCTTGTTTTTCCCGGACTTAACAAATAGGTTTCAAATCCTCTGACATTCCGGTTTGGGCTTGCGTTAGCATGTATGCTGATAAATAATTTTCCGTTATTTTCGTTGGCAATTTTTGTTCGTTTCCAAAGCGGGATAAATATATCTTCTTCCCGGGTATGAACCACCTTAATATGTGTGTTTTTTTCAACAAGTCTTCCAATTCTCTTTGTTATATCAAGGGTAATATTTTTTTCTTTTACTCCATATTTTCCTACAGTACCCCCATCTTTTCCACCATGGCCAGCGTCCAGCACAATTGTATTTAATCTCCAACGGTTTTTTACCTCCTTAATACGTGCTGCACTTTTTGAGAGAGGAGCTCGGAGAGTTACTACAATTTCATCTGGTTTAGTGCTTTGATAAAACTCAAATCCTTCAATATTTGATCGTAACTGAAATGCCAACTGTACAGATTCATCGAATTGATCTGCTACCACTTTGCGAACCACGCCTCTGGTATCAGTTCGTTTTACTTCAGCTGAATCAATTATTCCACCTTTTATCGTAAGGTAAAACCATCCATTATTATGTTTGAAGGCACTGATATTTCCATTACTAAAGCGCTCCCGTGTCTTGATTCGTAAAATAGTTCCATTTGCTTTTTCTTCAATGTTGAGTCCGGTGATATTAAAATCGACAATATTAATATCTAACAATTGTTTTATTGGGTTATAGATTATCCTTGGTAAAACAGCCATCTGAAGAATAGAAAAGAATGATTCAGCTGGAAGATAAATATCTTCTTCAACCCCGATTGAAACATGTGACATTTGATATATTTGCTCATTTATAATTATAAAACTTGTCTCCGATGATAGTTTTATCCGGTGTTCTCTCAGGTAAAGAACAATTTTCTGTCTGTCGTTATTTACATAGAGTTTTGAGGATAGTACTCTTGCCAGGTCATAAGTTGAAATGAATGTTTCGGCAACACCGTCAAGAATTTTTAGGTTGTCTTTTTCTCCTGTTTCCTGGTGAAATACTTGAACAGATGTACACATCCCTAAAGACTGAATGATTAAAAAAAGAAGTAAGATGAGTTTGGGTGAATTCATGACAGGAAATTTATTGTATATAATAATTCCGTTGCAATATGCTTAGGCTAAGGTTACAAATTAATATCGAAAATTAGTGCGCTTTCAATTTTCGGAATACTTCTTAAATATAGTGTTTCGTATGTTGCACGAATCAAGGAAGTGAAAAACCAGGGTTGTTATCATAATATATTAGGTTGAAAGGGATTCGTAAATTTAATAAATGTTTTGCGACAAATGAAAATTATGAATTCGGGAGAAAAATAAAAAATGGAAATAAAAAAGAAACACCCCAGATTCACTGGGGTGTTTCTTTTATTAATTTAAAATGAATTACTTACTTTTTTTGATACCACAAAGCGATGATTATCAGTGCCAGTAATCCAGCAATTCCACCATCACCGAATTGGCCAACAACCCGTCCTATTCCTGCAATGACGCCAAAGTAATCATCAAAGAGAATACCGGTTATTAAGCCAAACACAATCAATGTTTTCAGTAATTCAGTTAGTTCGCCAAGCCATTTGTTGACGAAATCCAGTGCGTTTTTCATATTAGTCTCCAGTTAGGAAGAATACAATTCCTCATTTCGTATGAGGATTAAATCAGTATCCTGTCTAGTTATCCTATAAAAGAGAGTAATAACAACAGCGCTAGCAAACCTGCAAACCCGCCGTCCAGAAAAGTGCTTACAAGATCGACTAACCCTCCAATCGGATCAAATCCGGTTGGATAGAGAATGTTTACAAAGACAAAGAGAACAATTAATCCCTTTATCAAACTGACTAGACCACTGACGACACCTTGTACGGTTGAACTTACATCAGCCATTTTGTACCTCCTTGGTTATGTGGATAAGAAAAATGGGGATATCTATCCCCATTTGTTGAAGTCTTAAAAAGAAGTTTAATTAGTGTTTTCAGTTGTTTCCTCAATAATTGGGGGAATTTACAAAATTTTTTAAATAGTGCAACAAAATTATCTTTTTTGTTTTTTTTATTGATTTTAGAAAAATATTAAAGAAATACAGGTGAAATAAATAATAAATTTCAAAGTTAACTTTTACCAAGTATTTCTACTATTTTTTTATTTACGTTATTTGGTGTCACAGATTCGAGACACTGAGAGCATAATCGCCAGTTTTTACGTTTATGTAAGCAGAATTTTTCTGGTCTAATAATGTGTCCTTTATTACCATTTGGTCCGGTCAAATCTGGATTCTGGGAACCAAATATCGCAAGTGCAGGTACTCCCACCAAACTTGAAAGATGCACAGCCATTGAGTCCAATCCTATGAGTAGTTTTTGGTTTTGCAACCAACATCCAAAGTCTAAAAGAGACCCGTTAAAAATTTCTAATTCAGGATAATCTAAGAGAATTGTTCTTGTATCATTTTGGACATCTTCGCCTTGGACGAGAGCTAAATTGTAGCTCTTTTTAAGTAATTTGATGAGTGCAATCCAGTGGTTCACGGGCCATTTTCTTTCTGGATGGTTTGCCCCTGTGTGAATTACAATTCTATTGCAACGAGAATCTTTTGTTTTTGGGAAAGAAAAGGATTTGGAAGTTTCGGAAATTGATATCCCAAGTTTATTCAAAAGATATAGTGCACGATTGCGCTGGTGAAGCTGAAAAGGAAAATCAAACGGGTGTGTGAGAAGATATTTACCCCCAGAAGCAGGGAAACCTGCCCGAAATGTGGGTTTGATTTTCCATAAAAAAAACAGATTTCTGAAATCACCCTTAAAATCTATTCCGAGATCGTAGGATTTCTGTTTAAGAATTACAGCCAAAGAGCTGGTATTCATCCATAGTTTCCACTTGTTTTTACCCCGGACCCAGGGTGCTTGGAAGGAGATTACCTTATGGACAATTTTCATTTCTTTTACCAATTCTTGGGTGTCCGGGTTTGTTATTAGCGTTAGTTCTGCATCGGGGAAGGATTTTTTAAGGACATTCAGTGCGGGAATAATGAGAATTACATCACCGATGCAGTGATATTCACCAACAATAATTTTTTTTATTTTGCTTTTGTCAAAAGCATGAAAATATTTTGGATGTGAAAAAAGAAACCAAAGGGGATGCAACAAACTGCTCAAAAGTTTTGATAGAAAAAGCCAGGTTGGATGATAAATCTCCTGTTTCATTTGACAATTCCAACTTTTTTATAGTATTCGTAAAGTTTTTTACCAACATTGACGTAATGGTGCTTTTGCATAACCCATTCTTTTCCTTTGTTTCCATAGCTTTTGATTTGATCAGGATTATTAATAAGTAAACGCAGTTTTAATTCCAGATTTGTTTCATCAACATTGACAAATGGATGATCGGGAATAAAATTCTGGTAAGTTTCATTCAGCATGGTAAGGGTACAGATTCCCTTTGAAAGGGACTCAACAGAGTTCATTCCGTATCCCCAGCCACCTTTATCACCAATTTGATCGATAAAAATATCTGCATCTGATTTTCTGTTTAGGGCTTCTTGATGAGGTAAATTTTCTATAAGGTCAAATACGATGATTCGCTCATTTTCCAGTTTTTTGCAGATAGCAATGATTACAGATGATCCTTTGTAATACCTGTTTGTGGGTGCGTGGCATACTCTAATGGGATTGTTAAGTTTGTGTTTAGGTGTGAAACTGCCAGTATCAAAAGGCAGGAAAAGATAATGTATATCGGGATGTTTTTCCAACAAGTCTAACTCGCTTGTCAGATTTAAATCACTGACAGCATCAAGTTCTGGCATCGCGCCTCTTGTACGTAAATCTTCTCCATGATAATGGCAAACAATTTTTTTGCCCTGTTTTTTTACTTTTTTGGCAAATGAAGAATCCTTAAAAAAATCCATACCTGATTCAAAATGATACACATCGAAATTTAACAAATCAAATTCATCAATAGCTTTTTCAACTTTCCTTTTCCATGTTGTATCCTTCATTATAAAGAAAAGTTTGTCCAACTTTCCTTCCGGAGTCCAAACAGGGGGATACCCCTTCTTTTCAGTGTAATATCCTGTTTTCCCTCTGTAAATTTTGTAAAACTGATGTCTCCAATTTGCCAATCTCTTTTTGGTGAAATCAAATGGCAAGTTTAGACAAATATCATCTCCATATTTTTTTGGGGAAGGGAAAAAAGTTACATAACGGCAATAATGACCATTTTGTTGGTGAACATTGTTCCAGAGGTTAAGAGTACCCACCGTATTTTCAGGTGATATATAAAGTATTCTCATTGGGGATTATATAATTTCAGGAATTCGTTTATTTTAGATTCCCAGTTATATTTCTCTCTGATGAGGTTTCTATTTTTTTCAATCCAATCAGATTGATTCAGTGAATGAAACGCCTCTATTATGCCAGCTGCGAGCGATGGTATATCGCTGGGTGTTGTCCAATGGACAGTGTCTGATATAAAATTACGTATTGGCGGAAGGTCGGAAGCCGCAATACAACAACCGGCAGCCATCATTTCAAACAGTTTCGTTGGCGTATTATGCCTTGTTAAGGGGTTTTCTCTAAATGGAATTACACCTACAGCATGTTTATTTAAAATTGCCCATATATCCCCATAGGGTATCTGATCCTTAACATACACGTGATCACAAAGGCTGTTTTTTGAAATAAACCTTTTTATTTGTCTTTCATATTCAGCAGTACGAAATGCACCCAATAAGGTTAAATATGTATCTGGTATTTCTGAAATCACTACCGGCAGGGCTGCCACCAAATCACCAATGCCTCTTTCTGGAGCAAGATGCCCGTGATAAATAATTGAAGAACCGCGATTGCCATCATTAGCAACATTGGATACATATTTACTTTCCGGGAAATTTTCCAATACAACCGGTTGAAAACCCCGGGAATCATAAACGGTGTTTTCCATGGGATGATTTGCCAAAACAACACGGTCAATAAACTTAAGGTGCCGTTTTTCATTGGTGTTTTTCAGAAAAATTGCAGTTTCTTTTACTGGCTTGGATCGTTGGGAAAAAGTACGATACATGGCATCTAAGTTTTCATGAACATCATAAATGATAGTCGCATGAAATCGCTGCTTTACAGATTTTGCCAGGGGCAGGAGTTCCGGCTCATGTATATGAAAAAATAAAGGAGCTTCAGATGCCTGAAGCTGATAGATAATTTGTTTTGAATAAGACTTCACGGAAAGGTTGACAGATAAATTGATATGTTTTAACCCCGGTTCAGATAAATCTAGATCAGATTTAGATCGAGTAAAATATCTGATGAAGATGTTTTGCCTTAATAAAGTTTTTATTTGTCGATGATAAATGCGTTCATCATCAGGAAAATGCTGACAGGAGACTACCGCAATCATGTAATAAAGCTTTTTAAAGCAACCCTTTCTTCATTATTGATTACAAACAGAAACCAGGCGGTGGGGTAGGAAAAAGTTATTGCCAGTCGGATCCAAACATTATCGCCAGCGATAAAAACAATTCCCATAAAAATTACAGGATAGAGCCATGCATGCCAGTTATAAGGTACTGGATAGATTTTATAGCTACGGATAAAAACAGACAAGCTCATGAACATAAAAGCAAAGACCGTTGCCCATGCAGATCCAATTACTCCAAATCTGGGAATCAAAAAAATATTCAATGTAATATTTACTATAGCTCCTATTGCTCGGAAGATGGGAATCCAATTCGTAATCTCGCTCATGAAAACCCCCGGTAATTGGACTATATAGGTTCCAAAAAAGAAATAGGCAAACAAAATACAGAATACAACATTATTAGCAGACCAAAATTGCTCCCCGATCAATGTTTGTGAACCTATTGGGAAACGCATTATTTCAGGAACCCAGAGACTTACTGCTACAATGACAAAGCCCAGTAAACCAAGGAAAAGTGTGGCCGCCTGTGAAAAATCCTCTCTGGCACCGTCTTTCTTGCCTCGTTTTAGAAAATAGGGTGTCCAGCCCATATTGAATCCCATCACTACAATTAAACCAAACATACCCAGTTTATATCCTGCTGAATAAAGCCCTACTTCTTGTGTTCCGACCATCCAGTACAATAAATAACGATTCGCCAGTTCCATGATCATTGTAAAAATTCCGGCAGGTAAAAAAGGGATCGCAAACTTGAACACGATCTTAAGTGTTAACGGCTGAATGGTGCTGAAACTGACACGCTTTATAATGATTGGTAATGAGAGTATAAATACGGTACTGGACGCAGCCAGATTTGCAAAAAGGACCCCC
>CAJXJG010000005.1 GCA_913054425.1 uncultured Fidelibacterota bacterium | reverse complement strand
AATGCTTATTGATTCTTTTTTGCCGGAGGGGATTACACAGCTTGCTGTGGACTCAATTTTCATGATGCCCCAGCTTGGAGTCCTTGCCAATATTGATAAAGAGGACTTAAAGGAAGACGCCAGAAAAGCCGCGATTGAAGTCTTTGAGAAGGATTGTCTCATCCGCTTGGGGACTTGTATCGCCCCGGTTGGAAAGATCAAACCTAATATGACGGTGTTGACCGCTGAATTTATTTTACCGGGAGGAAAGTCGGAGCACCATGAATTGAAAGCGGGGGAACTTCTTCGGATTAAAGTTCCGTATGAACCGGTGAAAGCAACCCTGAGGCCGGGAAGGGGATTGGACATTGGCGCCGGAAAGGGCGAAACAATTGAAACCACAGTTTTTGGTGGCGTGGTAGGACTCTTGCTTGATGGACGGGGACGTCCGTTTATTTTACCTGACTCGAAAACAGAACGAATTGCCAGTTTGCAGAAATGGTCAATCGCCACGAATGAATATCCTGAATAGATACGGAAACGGATTAGGATTCGGAAAAGGATCGCCTGTTGAATAGTAACCACACACATTTTAATCATGAAAAATTAGAAGTATATCAATTATCATTACAATTCATCGAGTGGTTAAATCCTCTTTGGAACCGAATCAGAAGAAATAAAAATATAGCTGATCAACTTGACAGAGCATCAATATCTGTTCCATTAAAACTGGCGGAAGGTAATGGTAAATCCTATCCAAAAGACAGAAGACGTTATTTTGAAATAGCCAGGGGTTCGGCTTTAGAATGTTCATCCTGCTTAGATGTTATAACCATTAAAAGATTATTGAATAAAGAAGATGTTGTTGAAGGGCAATCTCTATTATTATCCATCGTGAAAATGACCACAAAATTATCTCAATCAGCATTGAACAAAATCAGTGAAGACAAATTCCCTACGGCGATGACTCATGTTAACAAGTACATTTCTTAATCCTAATCTTAATACATCATGGCTCATGCGTACACACCAGGTTTAAAAGTATTACAGGAAGCTAAAGTCGTGAAAGAACGGCGGCTTCCCTTAAAAGGCAATGTTGTCGTTAAAGCAGGACAAACTGTAGCTCCCGAAGATATTGTTGCTACTACGGATCTCCCGGGGAATGTCCGGATGGTAAATGTAGCAAATCTGCTGAATATTGATGCTCCTGACATTCGGGATGTTATGCTCCTAAAAGAAGGCGATGTTATCCAGAAAGACGGCCTCTTAGCTGAGACAAAAGGTATATTCGGGATGTTCAAATCTCAGGCAAATTCCCTTGTTGATGGTACGATCGAAGCCATTTCAGATGTAACCGGGCAGGTAACCTTACGTGAAGCGCCAATTCCGGTTGAAATTGATGCCTATGTGAGCGGTGTGGTAAAAGAGGTTTTCCCTGAAGAAGGGGTGGCAGTTGAGACCGATGCAGTTTTTATCCAGGGAATTTTTGGCATTGGCGGTGAAAACCGCGGTGTCCTTGAGGTGGTTGTTGATTCCCGCGAAGATGAACTCGTTGTGGATATGATTACTGCTGACCATGCCGGAAAAATCCTTGTTGGTGGTTCTTTTATAAGTCTGGAAACATACAAGAAAGCCATATCCATGAAAGTTGCAGGAGTAGTTGTTGGCGGTTTTAATTATCATGATTTGGAGGATATTCTTGGTTACACTCTTGGTGTCGCGATTACAGGATCTGAAGATCTGGCTTCGTCATTGATAATAACCGAAGGTTACGGGAATATCCGCATGGGCTTAAGGACGTTTGATCTATTGCAGCAGCATAACGGAAAGTTTGCCTCGGTGAATGGTGCTACACAGATCCGGGCCGGGGTGATCCGTCCCGAGATCGTTATTCCGCTTTCGCCGGATGAACTGAAAGGTGATCATAAAGAGATTGATTCTTCTGAGGGAATCCAGGCGGGAAGCATAGTTCGTGTGATTCGTGCCCCATACTTCGGGAGTATGGGAACAGTGGTTAGTTTGCCGGCTGAACTGCGTAAAATGGAATCTGAAACCATGGTCCGTGTAGCGGAAATAGAAATAGACGATGAAACAATAGTGGTACCGCGTGCAAATCTGGAAATGCTTGAGACAGATTAGAATAAAGATTTAGATTGGCAATCAGGATAATGAAAATGTTTGGTAGAATAAAGAAAAAATTCCAGGCTCCCAATCCGAATCCTATTTCAGACTTGGATCTAGATTTTATCAAAAGAATTGCAAATCGGATTCATAAATCCGGTTTAATCACTCCTGCAGTGTTATTTTTAGAGATGAGCAAACCATTAGCGTTGCTTGGAAGCCATACCATGATTTTTTTTGGTCCGATCATCACCGCATTTATTAATGCTGAAGGATATTATCGTGCTGCAGAAATATTTGAAGACCCAGAAAATGTTGAAAAATTGATCACTGTGATTGAATTACTTGAAAAAGAAGCCACAAATAAAACCCACGATATTACACTCCCGAAAAACCCCGGAGTGAGTAATGTCTCTATGGAGCAAAAATGAAAGATAAACAATTCTGGATCATTGGAGCGGCAATTACAGTCGCATTTTTGATCTTCTGGATGCTTGGTCATCCGGGATTCAATGGTGAGCGGATCGTTATGTTTGTTGCCATCGTTGGAATGGCAGGAACATTGATCTATTACATCCGCATTGCTAAGAGAGGAGATTCCTTTTTCTTAAGAACTATTCCCGGATTAAAAGCAGTGGAGGAAGCAGTCGGCAGATCTACCGAGATGGGAAAACCGGTACTCTATGTGCCTGGGATCATGGACATGGATCAGGTAGAGACCGTTGCCGGCGTGATTGTCCTTGGACATGTTGCCAGGATGACGGCACGCTACGAAACATCACTGAATGTGCCTGTATCGCGGGCAATTGTGATGAAAGCTGCTCGGGAATCTGTGCGGGAAGCATACACATTAGAAGGTCGCCCAGACCTTTTTCACGAAGACATCGTGCATTATCTGACCGATGACCAGTTTGCCTATGCCGCTGGTGTAAATGGAATTATGAATCGTGAAAAACCGGCTGCCTGTCTTTATATGGGGAAATTTTATGCAGAGTCCCTTATCCTTGCCGAGACCGGCAATTCAATCGGAGCCATCCAGATTGCCGGCACAGCATCACAGGCGCAAATTCCGTTCTTCGTCACTGCCTGTGACTACACCCTGATCGGTGAGGAGTTTTTTGCCGCGAGTGCATACCTTTCTCAGAAGCCTGAACTCATGGGCGGAGTAAAAGGACAGGATATGATAAAAGCGGGTATCACCATTGTTATTATTTTATCAGTCATATTACGACTGTTCCATGATTTAGGATGGATCGGCTGGGATGTGCTTAACTTTTTAACGGTACAGTAGGAGAAAAGCCATGATTTTGAAAAGACATATACCGATTCTCATTGTTACCGTTATCGGACTATTAACATTATTTGGATGGTTTATTGAACAACCTACTATCCAGGCATTTGTAGATGACGATGCAACGCAGTGGTACGATATTCTCGCAAGTTTTGCCATTATACTTGGAGCGATGAATCTACTGAAAATGCAGGGAAGAAAAGTAATCAAACAGCAGGAAGGCTGGGGATACAGTCTTTTTGCCATCGGCGGATTCATATTCTCGATTTTGGCTGGATTCGTTATCAAGGGAAGTGAATCTGTTGCCTGGGGTACTCATGTAACCAGTAAAGGCACGCTTTTTAAATGGATGTTCGAATTTATGTTCACTCCATTATCCGCAACGATGTTTGCTCTTCTGGCATTCTTTGTTGCATCCGCTTCGTACCGTGCTTTCCGTATTCGGAACTTTGAAGCAACCTTGCTGTTAGTGGCCGGGATCATTATCATGCTGGGGCGCGTCCCTATCGGTAGTTACATATCGTCCTGGTTTGTGATGTACATTCTTGTGTTGCTAATCGGCATTGCGGTAAACGTAAAATTCGGGAATAAAATGATCACATTCAGTAGTGTCCTGACAGGATTACTTATTGTTACAGTTGCAGGGATGCTGACCGGCTGGCCTATAGATCAGCCCGGGATATTTTACCTGCCCATTATCCAGGAGTGGATTTACTACAATCCAAATGTTGCTGGAGCGCGTGCGATCATGATCGGGATTGGACTTGGCATTTTCGCGACGTCCATCCGATATATTCTTGGAATTGAAAAATCCTATATTGGAGAGTAAAGCATGAAAAAGATTGCAGATTTTATCCTAAAAATTGGGGAGATGGACCGACGTTGGATATTCATAATCATAGCGCTTGTGGTTCTGCTTCCATTGTTTTTTCCGATTGGGTTGCCGATTCGCCCAACGGACTCTACACAAACTGCCTACGATGCAATGGATGACCTTGAGCACGGTTCGAATGTGCTCGTTTCGTTTGAATACGGTCCCAGCACCAAACCGGAAATTCATCCCATGACCTATGCTGTATTACGGCATCTGTTCAAAAACAAGCACAAGGTGTACATTACCTGTCTCTGGCCCGATGGGCAGTTTATGGCAGAGGAAGCGATTGAGGAAATTGCCGAACAGGAATTTAACCTCACATATGGTAAAGATTACGTTCTGCTTGGGTTCCGTCCTGGTAATGAAGCCGTGGTAAAAGGGATCGTCAGCAATATCAGGAAATTGTATTCTACTGATGCACGCGGAACCTTGACAGATAAAATACCCATGATGGAGGGAATAAATAAGTTGGCGGATTTCGACTTTATTTTTACTGCATCTGCGGGATACCCTGGGACAGTAGAATGGGTACAGTACGGTGCAGATCCGACTGGAGTTCCCATGAGCACAGGCGTGACGTCCATACAGGTGAACGAAGTGATGCCCTATGTTCAAAGTGGACAGGTGAAAGGCATCCTGGCTGGAATGCCCGGTGCCGCGGAATATGAAAAACTGGTGGGTATCCCCGGTATTGGAACCAGCGGGATGGATGCACAATCTGTTGCCCATGTGGTTATTGTACTGTTCATTATCTTTGGAAATGTTGCTTTTTTCATTGAACGGCAACGCCAGAAAAAATATTAAGGCAGGAGGAGAATAAGATGACATTCGGAACAATTCTTGGAGCCTGGGTCGCCGTGTTTTTGACACTGGCGATCTTTTCCTATTTGTATAAAGATAATCCGTTTTACAAAATAGCAGAACATGTTTTTGTCGGTATATCAGCAGGGTACTGGGCGTCCATGTTCTTCTGGACGCAGATTCAGCCCAACCTGTTTGGCCGGCTCTGGCCTGCCAGTGAATACAATGCAGATTCCTTCTGGTATAAAATTTACAATGGCCTACACGTCCTTACATCTGCTGTTTTTCCTGAAGGTGGAATTGACAAAGGGCATGACATGCACCTGATCTATCTTATTCCATTTGCACTGGGGATTATGATGCTGTTGAGTGTGTCGTCAAAATTGTCCTGGTTTGCCCGCTGGGGAATCGCCTACACCGTTGGAATGGCAGCAGGCCTCCGTGCTTACGGATTTCTTAATTCAAATGTGATTGGCCAGATCAAGGGATCTGCGATGCAGTTTGTGGGCGGTGATTTGCCGTTTTTCGCTCTGATAGGAAACAGCATCTTCAACAATATTGTCATTTTAGTCGGTACAATCGCAGGACTAGCGTACTTTTATTTTTCAAAGGAACACAAGGGTGCATTCGGAAAATTGACCAAGCTTGGAATTTACTTTCTGATGATCAGCTTCGGCGCTTCATTCGGGTTTGCGGTCATGGGACGTATCTCTCTGCTTATCGGTCGGTTTGTGGACCTGATTGATTATTCCAAAGCGCAATATAATCATGCCACCATCTGGATACTGATAGCTATGATTGTTCTTTTGGGTTACAATGCATTTAAAGATCGGGGTAAAAATACACCTGTGAGCGAAGATGCCGCATGATCATCTTTTAGACGTAAGCGATTTAACCATTCAATATAATATCGAAGGAAACCTGGTTCCTGTTGTGGACCGGGTTTCTTTTTATATAGACCAGGGTGAAATCATTGGATTGGTGGGTGAATCAGGATGCGGTAAAACTCAAATTGCTTTATCCCAGGCGAGACTCCTTCCAAAAGCGGCTTTTATAAGTCAAAGTTCAATTAATGATGTTCACTCAGCAATGATCTTTCAAGATCCACTGAACGCTTTGAATCCCGTATTAAAAGTTGGGACGCAGATTCTAGAAGGGATAAAAGTTAAGGTTAACAGGAACAAAGGTGAAGTTGTTCGATTATTGAATGCTGTAGGAATTGATAAACCAGAAAAAAGATATTATCAGTACCCTCATGAATTTTCAGGCGGAATGAGGCAGCGGGTTCTCATTGCAATTGCACTGGCTCGAGACCCCGATCTTCTCATTGCTGATGAACCCACAACTGCATTGGATGTGACTATCCAGGCCCAGATTATTGACCTGCTGAAAGAATTGAATGATAAACAAGGCGTGAGCATTTTATTTATATCCCATGACCTGTCATTAGTAAAATCATTTGCTCAAAGAACAATGGATATGTATGCTGGGCGCATTGTTGAATCAGCACCGACGGATGTACTGTTTTCTTCACCAAAACATCCCTACACAAAAGCATTGATCCAGCTGTCGAGGATGAATAAAAATAATAAGGGAGAATTTCCATCCATCCCAGGGGTTGTACCTCCTCCGTTAGAATACCCTGCTGGGTGTCGTTTTCACCCGCGGTGCCCATCTGCAATCCAGGAATGCGCAGAAAAGGAACCGGACTTTGTTTTGAAGGGAGAGCATTCCTGGGCTTGCCCAATTACCTAGTCGCTATTTTTTAAAGATATCTTTTCCACCATTTTAATCCCCATGTTTTCCAACTCGTTGAGAACTGGATCATAAATTTTCTTCATTATAGGGATTTGGACACCTGTTAAAGTTATTTTACCGGTTAAAATGAGTTTTACTCCGATGGCAAGAGGTAAACTAACTGTACGTGCCATGGAAGAATCGCCATTGGGTATTCCATAATCAATTAGAGTTGAGGTGATTAACTCTTTCATTTTCTTTTTGGTTTCAATTGTAAATTTATGTTGAAGCAGAATCATGTCTTTTTCACCCTTTTTGTAGAATAATTTTTCTTGAAGGAGATCACTGAGAATATCCAGCCGGTTATCATGATTTGTTACAGATTTATCGCTGAATAGTCCTAACCATTCCAAACGGTCTAAAATGGGGGAAGTTATTTCAATATTTAATTTTTTGGCAGTTTCAGCTCTGATATTATCTGATGCGGATGCCCCAACCGATTCCGCTAACATTTGTTGAAAGATTATTCCCTTTAATTTTACATTGGGTGTTTCATCCACCAGGCCAAGATCAACAATGGCTTTTAGAGTTTCACACCAACCGATATTTCGATATGTACCACGCATAACAGTGAGTGCATCATTCAATCCGTACAAATGCTTGTAGGGGAGGGAATCCCGGTTCGGATATACCTCAAAAATTCCCAATCCATCAACCTCCTCTAATCGTGGATTTGCGAATAGGTTTTTTCCTTCGATAGTAATTTTTGTTCCATTTTCGAGATATTGGGAAGAGTTTCGGGAAGCCAGGACCACGCCTTTCGGACTCCATGAAAATTTATATCCAAAAGGATTATCATTATCTTCCGGTGCCGGTAGTCCACCACAAAAGGAATAAAAATGGAGGATTTTTCCGCCATCGTCGTGAACTTGGTCAATAATCTTCATAGCGGACATATGATCAATCCCGGGATCTACCCCTATTTCATTCAGGAAAAGAAGACCTTTGGTTTTTGCTTCTGAGTCAAAAGCTTTCATTTCTTTGCTGACATAGGAGGTGGTAGCCATATGGGTATTGTGCGCAAGGCAGTATTCTGCAACTTTTACATGATGAATCCAGGGCAGTAGACTTATTACAATATCACTGCTTTTAATCAATTCCGTCAGTTTGGTAGTGTTGTTTACATTGAGGGAAATAGCGTTTCCGTTTTCATACCCTTTAACCAGTGCCTCTGCTTTGTGGACAGTTCGGGAGGCTACAGTTACCCGAAAATATTCCTGATTAAGTAGATAGTGTACACCGGGTCTGCTGACCAATCCTGCACCTAAGACAAGTATGTTTTTCATGAGTTTTCCTTTTGTAGATATTTTTTCATATAGATATAATCTTCAGTGAATTGTCCCTGATGCAGAATCAGCGCCCGTTTCAGGGGAGCTGGGAGTTGCAATTTCTCAAAGGATAAATTGAAGTTTTCTTTAAGGAGTGGGGGGATGAATTCCTTTAATACTTTCGAAAATTCTGTTGATGACTCTTTTGAAAATTCACAGGGCAGATTATCCACTGCCATTATTGTAACACCATTCTGGAGAGTACCATCTTTAAAATATTTTTCAGCCGGGAGATAAGTATAGGTAGCATTATCCGGATAAGTAGATTTATAGTTGATTTCTATGGAACCCTCAATGTCGCAACTGATATCACCGATGACAGACAGTTTCCCGTTAGGGTGCTGGTTTATAAAATCTTCGGTAACGAGTCGGGGATATTCGTCTGTCCAGTAAATACAATTCACCAAAACATTTATGTAGGGGAGCCAGGATGAAAATTTGCCGGTATAATTTTTAGGGCTGTCGTAATAATCCTTCAAAACAAATTTACCGTTTTTGGGAGTAACCATATGTTCTTCCTTAAAAACAATCTTAAATAATGTCCCGTTACAGGAAGTTAAGGATGAGAAATTCTTCGCTAATTCCGTTGGAGAAAGATCGTTGTGCGGGAGTAAATCAAATATTTCCTGGGCACCACGGGAGACATTTCCATAACCAGCAAACCCAAAAACAACCGGACCTAAAACTTTTGGTATTCCTTCTTTTCGTAAATCATTGCAAATGGATTCAAAATGTACTTTTGCCTCTTCAACAGAAGAATACTGGTAAGCCTGTTTTATTTTTTCCAGAGGGGTATGGATACCTTGAAGCTTGAGTTTTTTCCCATAGGCGTGAATCGTCTCTATCATTCCTGCCAATCCAGCATATCGTCCGAAAAATATCAATCGGTTATTCTTTTCATCAACAATTTTTTCGTAATCAATCAAGTTGCATTTCAAATCCATTAAATGTAGGAGCATCTTCATATTATAGGATTGACCTTTTGTGGTATGAGAAAAAAACAGGTACGTCTTTTTTCCATGGAGGAATTCAACTGGAATCTCTTTTACTGCAAGAATTAAATCTGCCTTATCAAGGGTTTCTGAAATCATCGCTCCGGCTTGCAGATAAGAATGGTCAGTAAAAATACGCAATTTGGACGGTTGTATTAGAACCCTGCAGTTGTTTTCATCTATAATAGTTTTTAGGTCTGCCGGTACAAGCGGTGTTCTCCGTTCCCATTCGTTAGAATTCTCCCGACCGATTCCGATAATTTTTTCTATACTCATATGTTCATTGGATAATGGAAATAGATTTGTTTAATAAAGGCAGGGAATTTAGTAGTTTGACTAAATGAATGACTATGGAAAAAGGAGGAATTTTTACTTCATAATAAGACAACCTGATCAAGATAAGTTTAATACTGAAGCAATATAATGAAACCCATGAGATAATTCTTTCCCAGATTATAATGATTCATTGTAAACTTTCACCCAGTTTTATCGGAAAAACATTAAATATATAAGGTATTAAAATGTCAACACTTTCTATAGCAGGTTATGGAGACCAATTAACCGTCAATGGAATTCGAATAGGCGATCTTTCGACTGCGGATCATGAAACTATTGAAAAAGAAAAAGGAGGTCGCAATTACGATCCTTTGAAGGATGTGGTTATATCTCACGTGCGGAATTCCTGTACATTGGTATGTCGGAAACCGGACCCAGAAAAGATTCTTGCTTTTATTGAAGAAGATCTCCTGGATGGACTATCTTGTTACTCCGCAGTCAATCAGGGTCAGTTAAATCAGACAATTGTTGATGCGGTTGTTCACCATCTTTCAAAGGAAAAACTTCCCACCGTTCCCCGTTCTATTCGGCATAAATATATGGCTGCTTTTCTTCTTGCTTCCACTGCCTTGACGGAAATGGATCGGGTTATTCCAAAAGTTACAGGAGTAGAGGCTTCTGAACTTATGTTCAAACTAGCCCGGCGTTGGGGTTATCAGGTAAAAGGAATCCCTCAGGGAGAAGCGATAATTGTAGGTGCCCGGGGAAATTTTCATGGAAGAAGTATGACCGCTGTTTCACTCTCTGATGATCCGGAAGCCAGGGAAGGTTTTGGTCCATTTGTTCCTGGAATTGAATTAGTTCCTTTTAATGATATTGTTGCACTTGAAACATTGTTCAAACAAAAAAGTGAGTGTATTGCAGCATATTTGGTGGAACCAATCCAGGGGGAAGCAGGAGTTATTGTACCTGATGAGGATTATTGGCCTAAGGTAGCGAAACTTTGCAAGGAATACAACATCCTGCTTGCATTGGATGAAGTTCAAACTGGTTTTGGTCGTACAGGCGCTCATTTTGCACATCAATTATATGGAATTAAACCAGACATCATGGGATGTGGGAAAGCCGCCGGCGGTGGAATATTACCTGTGTCATTTGTTGCGGGAAGAGATGAAGTAATTGGCGTTTTAACACCTGGATCAGAGGGATCAACATTTGGTGGTTATCCCTTAGCATCAGTAGTTTCAGTATTTTCAATTAAAGTGTTAGTTGAAGATAAATTGGCTGAAAATGCCATGCTGAGAGGAAGTCAATTGTTGGAGCATTTTAACAATTTGAAATCTGAGTTTCCTGACAAAATAAAGGAAGTCAGGGGAAAAGGTCTCCTCACTGCTTTTGAAATGTTTGATGATCCGAAATTGGACGGACATAAGGTGTCCTTAGGATTGTTAAAACAGAATGTTTATGCAAAGGAAACTCATCACAGCACGCTGAGAATAGCTCCCTCTTTAACGATTAATGCAGTTCAAATCGATCAGATAGCTGGAGCAATTCAAAAAGTTATAGGAAATTTGTAAATATATTGAAAATATTTTATTTTAAGGGGAACTAATGAACATATTGAATGAATTGGGTTTAAGTGAGTTGAATTATGGCGCATGTTCCGGAGAGGGAAAATGGTCAAAATCTTCAGATGCAGGAGAAATAGTTTCAATTAACCCGTCAAACGAAGAAAAAATTGCCTCAGTGTATCAGTGTTCCGATGAAGATTTTGATAGAATCGTTCAAGACTCATCAAATTCGTTTCAAAAGTGGAGAAAAGTACCTGCACCGGTTCGAGGAGAACTTGTTCGCCAAATGGGAGATGCATTGCGTGAGAAAAAAGATCTATTGGGAAGTCTTGTAAGTCTGGAAATGGGCAAGATTAAGCAGGAGGGTGATGGAGAAGTACAGGAAATGATTGATATAGCTGATTTTGCTGTAGGTCAATCCAGGATGCTTTATGGCAAAACCATGCATTCCGAAAGGCTGGATCACCGAATGTACGAGCAGTGGCATCCACTTGGGATCGTGGGTGTTATCTCTGCTTTTAATTTTCCGGTAGCCGTGTGGGCCTGGAATGCATTTATTGCAGCTATTGCGGGGGATACAGTTATCTGGAAACCATCTTCTTCTGTTCCCTTAACTGCCGTTGCCGTGCAAAATATCTGTAATGAAGTGATGGAAAAAAACGGATATACCGGAATTTTCAGTATTGTTATTGGAAGAGGTTCAACAATTGGAGAAAAATTAATCAATGATCATCAGATTCCTCTGATATCCTTTACAGGTTCATGCAAAATGGGAAGGCATGTGAGTACAACCGTTGCTGGGCGATTTGGAAAAACAATTTTAGAGTTGGGTGGAAATAATGCTCTGATTGTTGATGAATCTGCCAATATGGATTTGGTTATCCCCGCAATTGTCTTTGGTGCAGTAGGCACTGCAGGTCAACGGTGCACATCTACCCGCAGGATTCTGGTTCATCAGAAACGTTACGATGAACTTCTTTCGAAATTGGTTCATGCCTACGGACAGGTAAAATCCGGTGATCCTTTGGATCCTGATACATTGATGGGACCATTGGTGCAAAAATCCGCTGTTGATCTTTTCGTTAATGCGATGAAAGAAATTGAGAAAAGCGGAGGAACAGTACTCTATGGCGGTAAGAAAAAGGAAGGACAAGGATATTTTGTTGAACCAACATTGGTAAAAGCGGAAAATAAATGGGATATTGTACAGAATGAAACATTTGCGCCCATTCTCTACCTGATTCCCTTTAATTCAATGGAAGAAGCAATTGAATTGCACAACCAGGTTCCTCAGGGCCTGTCATCGTCGTTGTTTACCACCAATGTTGAACAGACGGAATTATTTTTATCTTCAAGAGGAAGTGACTGTGGAATCGCTAACATAAATATTGGAACATCCGGAGCAGAGATTGGCGGTGCTTTTGGCGGTGAAAAAGAAACCGGGGGCGGACGTGAATCCGGCTCCGATTCATGGAAACAATACATGCGTCGACAGACAAATACGATAAACTGGAGCAAGGATCTTCCTTTAGCTCAGGGAATTGAATTTAATCTCTCTTAAGTTGGATATTTAATAACAACCGAAATAGAAAATTGACCAGGGAATAGAATAGCTTTAATGAAATATCCTTATCCCGATCCTTATCTTGAATCCAAATAACTTATGCAGGAGAATAAAGGTACTCTTTACATTGTTTCCACACCTATTGGAAATTTAAAGGATATAACATTCAGGGCTATTGATACCTTAAAATTGGTCACCTTTATAGCTGCCGAAGATACAAGGCACACGAAAAAACTGTTGAATCACTATAACATTGATACAAAAATGATAAGTTATTTTGAACATAATCGGGTTAGGAGAATTCCTAAAATTATTGGTCTTTTAGAAAGCGGAACCGATATTGCTCTCGTAACGGATGCAGGAACACCCGGAATATCAGACCCTGCATATAAATTAATTCGTTCTGCTATTCGAAATGATATTAGGGTGATACCCATTCCGGGACCTTCGGCTGTTTTAGCCGCCCTGGTTGCCTCGGGTCTCCCCACGGATCGTTTTCTTTTCGTAGGTTTTCTCCCTCCCAAGAAAGGAAGAAGAAAAAAGTTGAGTGATTTAGCCTCTCATGAAGCAACCCTGATATTTTATGAAAATCCAAAAAGAGTTGTAAAAACTCTGTCAGATATAGCTGCTTTTCTTGGAGATCGTCCAGCGGTAGTGTGTCGGGACTTGACGAAATTGCATGAAGAAATTATCCGTGGAACTGTTTCGGAAGTATTGTCGTATTTTTCACAGGAATCTCCCAGGGGAGAATGTGTAATAATGATCGGAAAAGATGACCCTAATGTTTACTTCGGATAAAGCTTGTTTTATTTCATTTGAAGGAATTGATGGCAGCGGTAAATCCACTCAAGCCAAACTGTTCCTGGACAGATTAATCAAAAACGGTAAGCAGGGGATTCTGGTTCGTGAACCGGGCGGGACCCCTATTTCTGAGGAGATTCGCCAGGTTTTGTTGACAAAAGTGAATAGACAGATGGTGGCAAGGACCGAAGCCCTGCTGATGACAGCCAGTCGTTCCCAATTGACAAAGGAGGTCATTCTCCCAAATCTGGAACAGAATCGCTGGATTATAGCAGACCGGTATGCAGATTCCACCCTGGCGTATCAAGGCGGGGGGAGAGAATTAAACCTTGACTGGCTTCTAGATCTTAACAAATTTGCGACTTATGAATTGGAACCGAATGTTACTTTTTTTATAGATATACTGCCTAAAGAAGCTCTTCGGAGAAAAAAATACACTGAGGACAGGATTGAAGCAGAAGGAATAGCTTTTCAAAAACAGGTTCGGCAGACATATTTGGAACTGGCAAAACAATTTTCTGACAGAATTATCGTGATTGATGGTCATATGAGTAAAGAAAAAATTCAAAATAATATATGGGACGAAATAAAAAGGAGGTATTTTTAACGAAATGAATGTACATAACAACCTAAGAAAATATTTTATCATAATTGGGATTATCGTTCTTTGTGGAACTGCTTTGTTTGCTGTTTCAAAAGCTGATGTTTTCAAACAAATTGCCGTATCTCAAAAATTGATCAATGATGTATACAAATATATTGTATCCAATTATGCCGATGAAATTGATGTAGAACAATTTACAAAGAAAAGCATACGGAATATTTTGAATGATTTGGATCCTTACACAGTCTTTATGGAACCGGAAGAAGGGGAAGGGATTGATCTCTTAACCAAAGGGAAATACGGAGGGGTTGGGATGGAGATTGGTAAACGAGATGGGAAAATCACAGTGGTTGCACCAATGGCTGATACTCCGACAATGAGGGCTGGAATAATCAGTGGCGATGTGATTGTAAAGATTGATACCGTTGTAGTAAAAGACATGAATTTGAACGAAGTGGCCCGGTTAATAAGAGGAAAGAAAGGAACCAAGGTTACTCTTTCTATCCAAAGAGTAGGTTCGGATGGTGTAATGAAGTTTACAATGATCCGGGAAGATATTAAAGTGAAGGATGTAGCCTATACCGGTATGCTGAATGATCGGATAGGCTATATCCTTTTAACTCGGTTTTCAAAAAATGCTGCTCCGGGGATGGAAAAAGCTTTGGATCAGCTAAAGAAAGAAAATGCAGAAGCGATTATTCTTGATCTCAGAAATAATCCTGGTGGATTACTGCAGTCTTCAATAGATATTTTAGACATGTTTTTACCGAAAGGTGAAAAACTTCTTTCAACCAAAGGAAGGACTAAAGGATCAAATCGGACATTTTTCTCTAAAAAAGATCCAGTGATATCTTCAGAAATAAAATTAGCGATTTTAATTAATGAAGGCAGCGCCTCTGCCAGTGAAATTGTTTCGGGCGCTATTCAAGATTTAGATCGAGGGGTAATCATAGGACGCCGTTCATTTGGCAAGGGACTGGTTCAGTCTGTATATCGGCTTGATGAGGACCGCAGATTAAAAATGACAACGGCAAAATATTACATTCCCAGCGGCAGACTGATTCAGAATCCAGGGTATGCAGAAGAAGAAATTATCATCAACGTTTCAGAACAAGATTCATTATTTGCTACGGTTAGGGGACGAAAGGTTAAAGGAGGTGGAGGTATTATGCCCGATTATGAAATCGAGGTGCACAAATTTGGTCCATTAACACAGGAATGTTGGAGACAAGGCGTCTTTTTTACTTATGTTCAAAAAAGAAAACAGAACTATTCATCATTTGATGAAGTGTTGCAAACTGAAGGTCTTATAGAAGAATTTTATGTGTATTTGAAAGAATTAGATTTAGATATCAGGATTGTTGGTGAATCCCAATACAATGAATTCAAAACAAAATTAACTGAAATTGACAGCACGAACGTAGAGTTAAACAGTGCTTTTGAAATAATTGATGGATTTTTTGTTAGAGAGGAAGCATCCTTATTTGATAAAGAGATGGAGGATATCCGGATAAGGCTTCTTGCTGAATTTGCCAATCATTACAACGGTAAGGAGGGGAGGATTCAATTTACTTTACAAAGTGATAAACATGTCGAAAAAGCAATTTCCATATTAGATGATCAAGTAACCTATAGGGATGTACTTAGATTGGAATATGAATAAAATATTTTCTGATTCTTTACGTGGGAAAAATTCTTCCAGGGTTATAGATGTTTTTCGGTAAATTTATTTGCTTTAGATAGTCCAGTCTATGATAATTTTAAAAAATTTAAGAATACTGCTATTAAAAATTTCAGGGCGATTAGCTCAGTTGGTTAGAGTGCCTGCTTGACATGCAGGAGGTCACTGGTTCAAATCCTGTATCGCCCACTATAATTAATTTCAATTATCAGTAATGAGCGAAAATATTAGTTGGTTTCTAAATATCTCCTGTAAGGTTTCCCAATATTTTTATCATTTACAGATATGTTTTATTTTTTAATTTGTATTTTATCCTACTAAGTGAAGAACCAGATTACCCTAACATTTCCAGATAATTCTACCCGGATGTATCCATCAGGAACGACTCTGCTTGAAGTTGCAGAAAGTATCGGAACGCGTTTAGCTAAGGATGCCGTTGCAGGAAAAATAAATGGGAAACTGACTGACTTGACAGAATCCATTAAGACTGATGCAGATATTAATATTGTTACCGGGGATACTTCAGAAGGACATGAAGTATTATTGCACAGTACAGCCCATCTTATGGCTCAGTCTGTAAAAGAATTATTTCCAAGTGCTAAAGTAACGATCGGACCGGCGATTGAAAACCGTTTTTACTATGATTTTGATGTTGAAAATCCTTTTTCTGATGAAGACCTGGTTAAAATCGAAGATAAAATGAAAGAATTGGCACAAAACAATTACCCGGTAAAACGTAAGGTTTTTTCAAAAGATGATGCTATTGATCTGTTTGAATCAATGGACGAGTCCTATAAAGTTGAAATTATTCAGGAAATTCCTCCGGAGGAAACACTGTCTGCCTATCAGCAGGATAGTTTCATTGATCTGTGCCGGGGTCCCCATGTTCCATCAACGGGAAGGATTAAATATTTTAAGGTCCTCAATTCTTCCGGTGCATACTGGCGCGGGGATGAAAACAATAAAATGCTGCAGCGTATTTATGGAACAGTTTTCAATACAAAAAAAGAATTGAAAGAATATCTTCATATGCTTGAAGAAGCAAAAAAGCGGGACCATCGGAAATTGGGGAAAGAGTTGGCACTATTTGCATTCGATGATGAGATAGGACCTGGGCTTCCTCTTTGGCTTCCCAAAGGGACCATTATTATCGATGAACTGGAAAAATTAGTAAAAGAGATGGAAGGAAAAGCAGGATTCCAACGGGTCCGTACACCTCATTTAACCAAAGGAAGTCTTTATGAAAAATCCGGACATTTAAAGCATTATAAAGACAGCATGTATCCTGCCATGGATGTTGATGGGATCGATTATTATGTGAAACCGATGAACTGTCCACATCATCATAAGATTTATGCTTCTGAACCACGGAGTTACCGGGATCTTCCATTGCGATTAGCAGAATATGGTACCTGTTACCGATATGAAAAATCAGGACAGCTTTTCGGACTTATGCGGGTCCGAAGCATGCAGATGAATGATGCTCATATTTACTGCACCAAAGAACAATTTAAAGAAGAGTTTTTATCAGTTTGTGATATGTATTTAACCTATTTCAAAATTTTCGGAATTGAAAAGTATGAAATGGAACTATGTCTTCATTCTTCTGAAGGATTGGGTAAGAAATTTGTGGATGAACCGGAATTATGGATTCAGACAGAACGGGATGTAAAAAAAGCCCTGGCTGAGGGAGGGATCAATTACACAGAAAAATCCGGCGAGGCTGCTTTTTACGGACCGAAAATTGACGTTCAGGTTTGGAGTGCTATCGGTCGAAAATTTACTCTTGCAACAAATCAGGTAGATTTTGCCATTCCACCTTTGTTCAGCTTAAATTACATGAATGAAAGGGGAGAAGAAGAAACGCCGCTGTGTATTCACCGGGCACCACTTGGAACTCATGAAAGATTTATAGGGTTTTTAATTGAACATTATAATGCCGATTTTCCCCTTTGGTTAGCTCCGGTGCAAGTCGCTATTTTAACGGTTTCTGAAAAGGTGGAAAATTATGCTAAATCTGTACAATCTAAACTAAAGGGTGTTAATCTCAGGGTTGAGTTGGATGAACGTCCTGACAAAATTGGAGCAAAGATACGTCTGGCAGAATTGTCCAAGATAAATGTAATGTTGATAATTGGAGAACGGGAAGCAAAGGAGAACACTGTTTCCGTGCGACGTAGATTTGAAGGAGATGTTGGAGCCATGGAAGTGGATAACTTGATTTCCATATTACTGGAGGAAATCAATCAGAGGAGGAATTCATATCGCAAAGAAAGCTAAAACACGTATAAACGAAGAAATTACCGCAGATCAGGTACGATTGATATCTGAGAATGGAGAACAGTTGGGCATTTTACCATTGGAGGAAGCATTAGAAATTGCCCAGGAAGCTGGGTTGGATTTGATTGAAATCTCCCCGGATGCAAGTCCGCCAGTATGCAAATTACTGGATTACGGAAAAGTAAAATATGAAAAAAAGAAAAAAGCTCATTTAAGTAAAAAGAAGCAACATGTAGTAAAATTGAAAGAGATTCGACTTCGTCCTCGCATTGATGATCATGATTTGGAGACAAAAATGCACATGGGGAAAAAATTTTTAAAAGATGGATGTAAATTAAAAGTGACTTTGATGTTTCGTGGAAGAGAGATGTCCCGCTTGGATTTAGGTGATGTTGTCATGAAAAAAGTTGTTGAAATGCTGAAAGATATAGCAGAAATAGAAAAACAAAATCCTTTGGAAGGGAGAAGAATGTCTCTCATTTTCACCGCAATATAGGAGAACCAGATGCCGAAACAAAAAACAAGACGAGGTGCCGCTAAACGGTTTAAATTGACTGGCAGCGGTAAATTAAGACGAAATAAAGCAAACCATAGACACATGCTAATCCGACGTTCGAATAGCGTGAAGCGTAAAATGCGAAATGCTGGTTTGGTTGATGGATCGGACAGTAAGAAAGTCCGCCGGATGCTATGTGTTTAAAGGAGAAAAAAGATGCCAAGAGCAAATAGTTCTGTTACAAGGCACAGACGACATAGAAAGATCGTAAAGCAGGCCAAGGGTTACTATGGTGCCCGGAGCCGCACTTTTAAAGCCGCAAAAGACGCAGTTACAAAGGCTGGATTATATGCCTATCGTGATCGTAGACAAAGGAAACGTCAATTCCGACGTTTGTGGATTTTGAGGATTAATGCTGCGGCACGACTCCATGGTTTATCCTATTCTGCATTTATAGCAGGATTGAAATCAAAGGGAATCGAATTAAACAGAAAAGCGCTTGCTGATCTGGCTGTGAATAACCCCGATACCTTTGGTGAATTAGTCAGTACGATCCAGAAATAACATGAGCCTTCAGAAGAAGATCGAGGAAGTCCGGATTTCATTCCGGGCTGCCCTTGATTCTTTAACTTCCGATGAAAAAGACATAGAAGGGGTACGGAGCAAATTTCTCGGGAGAAAAGGTGAGTTAGCTGATTTATTTTCCCAATTGGCCACCGCAAATTCGGAAGAAAAGCCAATTTTGGGTAAACTCCTTAATCAATTAAAAAATGAATGTTCAGTATCCTTTGAGGAAAAAGTAAGAAGCTTTAAAAAACCGGAAGGTTATTCAATGAGCCCAGGGGAGGATTATACATTACCTGGACTACACTTCCCGGTTGGTTCTCTTCATCCACTCCAACAAATTCTTGATGAGATTAAGGATGTTTTTAAATCTATTGGTTTTTCCATAGCATACGGACCTGAGATTGATGATGATTTTCATAATTTTCAGGCTTTAAATATGCCGAGACATCATCCTGCCAGAGATATGCAGGATACGTTTTTTATCGATAAAAATATAGTTCTCAGAACCCACACATCAAATGTCCAGATTCATTTGATGGAAAACAACAACCCACCTCTAAGGTATATCGTGCCTGGCCGCGTTTATAGAAATGAAGCAATTAGTTTTAAAAGTTACTGTTTATTCCATCAGGTTGAGGGGCTTTATGTTGATAAAAACGTTTCATTTTCTGAAATGAAGGGAACGCTGGAATATTTTGTAAAACGCCTTTTTGGAACAGATGTAAAGATACGCTTTCGTCCCAGTTATTTTCCATTTACCGAACCCAGCGCCGAAGTGGATATTTGGAATGAGGAAAGAGACCAGTGGATGGAAATTCTTGGGTGCGGATCAGTTGACCCCGCTGTATTTGAAAATGTAGGATATGATCCGGAAATTTGGCAGGGTTATGCTTTTGGCATGGGGGTAGAACGAATCGCCATGTTAAAATACAAAATTGCGGATATACGGCAATTTTATCAAAACGATGTTCGTTTTCTCTCTCAATTCTAAATTTTTAACATTATGAAAGTTTCTATAAACTGGCTACGTAAATTTGTCGATGTATCAGAAACTCCGGCGGAACTAGCGGAAATGTTAACAATGTTAGGGCTTGAAGCAGAAGTCGGATTAGATTTTTCGGGATTTAAGAAAATTGTTTCGGCAAAAGTTCTCTCCTCCAAAAAGCATCCCAATGCAGATAAATTAAAACTGTGCCAGGTGTTTGATGGAGAAGAAACCTTCCATGTTGTTTGTGGGGCGCCCAATGTGAAAGCTGGTCAAACAGTTATTTTTGCAAAAGTCGGATCGGTTTTACCGGGAGATTTTAACATTAAAAAAGCGAAGATCAGAGGAGAAGAAAGTGCAGGAATGATTTGTTCCGAGAAAGAACTGGGCATATCTGATGAACATGATGGAATTTTGGTATTACCTGATAATACAGAAGCAGGTGTGAATATTTCTGAGGTTCTAAATCCTGTGTTTTCTTCCTTGGAATTGGATATTTTACCCAACCGTCCAGATGCGCTATCTCACATTGGCATTGCACGGGAAATTGCGATCAAAACCGGGCGAAGATTACACAAACTTGAAGTGAATTCGGATCTGAAACCAAACACTCAAAGTGAAACCGTTCAGGTAGAAATTGATGATCCGGACGGTTGTCCAAGATATATTGCCGGGATTGTAAAAAATGTGAAGGTTGGACCTTCACCTAGATGGATGGCAGATGCTCTCAAATGCGCGGGAATGAGACCAATCAATAATCTTGTTGATATTTCCAATTATGTGTTATTGGAAATGGGACATCCAACTCATATTTTTGACTTTGAAAAATTTCCTGCAAAAACAGTGTGTGTACGAAGAGCCAGAAAGGGAGAGAAATTCATCACCCTGGATGAAGAAAAGCATACGCTGAATGCTGAACATCTTTTAATCACAAATGGAAAAACCCCCGTGGCTCTTGCGGGAATTATGGGCGGTTTGGATTCAGCAGTTGCTGACACAACGGCAACTGTACTGATTGAAAGCGCTTATTTTGATCCAATTACAATTCGGAAAGGATCTAAATCCTTAGGGATGTTGACTGAATCATCCCGCCGGTTTGAACGGGGAGCAGATCCGGAGGGGGCTGTAATTGCTTTCTGGAGAATAGTTACCCTGCTGAAGGAACTGTCTGGTGGAGAATTGGCATCTGAAATGGTGGACTGCTACCCGAAGAAAATACAGTCTACCTCCATCACATTTAGGAAATCCAAACTGGAAAATATTGGCGGATTTCCCATTCCTGTAAAATTTATTGAGAAAACGTTGACTTCCCTGGAAATTGACTGGAAAAAATCATCCAAAGAGGAATGGAAATGTATACCGCCTACCTTTCGGCCTGATCTTGTGAGAGAAAGTGACCTGATTGAGGAAATCATACGTATTTATGGATATGATTCGGTTCCCTCTGCAAAATCGTTCACCAGTCTATTCACATATGATGCTCCTGATCCGCTTGCCAGTACTGGGAAAATTCACAATTGCTTGACCGGTTTGGGATATAGACAATGTGTTAATAACACCTTTCAGGCTAAAGAAATTGCTTCCCTTTCTGGTAAAACCAGTGTAGCTGTTGTCAATCCATTAAGCGTTCTTATGTCTGATATCAGGACATCACTCCTGCCTGGATTGCTTGAAACAATTGATTATAATATTAAGAATGGAACCTCAAATCTACAGCTATATGAAATTGGACAAGTACACAGCCAGGAGAAAAAAGGGTTTGATGGAATTATTGAGAAAGGTACCCTTTGTGGTGTTGTACATGGGTTGATCGATAAGAAAGGTGTTCATGTCAATGGTGAGCGAAAGCAATCATATTTTTCTTTAAAAGGCCATATCAATGTTCTCCTGAAGCAGCTGGCTCATGTAGAAGCGATTTATCAGAAGTGTGACCACCCGGAATTTGATCACTGTTTTACTGTTTCCGCTGGGGATCAATCAATTGGAGTTGCAGGAATTGTTTCTTCCAAGATTATTCAAAGATTAAATCTGGAAATTGGGGAAGTCTTCGCTTTTATTTTTGACCTTGAACATTTAGTAACTGTCACCGATACATTTGTACCAATCAAGGCAATATCACCATTTCCCATTGTTGAACGAGAATTAAATTTCGTTTTAAAGGAAGAAATCCAGGCCGGGGAGATCAAAAATCAAATTATGCATTCCGGAAAAGGCTTGATCAAAGAAATTGAACCAGTAAATATTTTCATCCACGATTCTCTACAGGAAGGAATGAAAAGTATTTTATTTAAACTTGTTTTTCAGAGTGATACAAAAACCCTTGAAGACAAAGAGGTAAATCCAATTATTGATGAAATTATCAGTGTTGTTAGTAATGCATTTGGTGCTAAATTACGGTCATGAATGGACTGCCGTCATTAGCAAAATTAGAAACGAGGATCAGACTGTTAATAGATGAATTGAAAGTTGTTAAAGAACACTCATCCGGAGGAGATTCTCATTCCGTTGAAACTTCAAATAAACTTGCACAAATCGAGGAAAAAATAAAAAATATTATCCGGTTAGTTGAAGATTTCTCATAAGGTAAAATATGCCAGAAGAAAGTAATTTAGTAAAAGTAAGTATTTTCGGACAGGAATATACTGTTAAAGCGCCTGCCGATCCCCAATACATTCAAAGTATTGCCGAATACGTAAATTCAAAAATGAAAGAAGTTCAGGATGAACTTCCAACTGCTCAATCTTCCACACGTATCGCTATACTCGCATCGATGAATATCACTGATGAACTCTTTAATATACGAAAAACGAAAGAAAATGAAAAAAGCGAAGTTGATGCCAAAATTTCATCATTGGTCGAATTGATCGACGAATCCATAATCTGAAATTTCATAGACACTTATTCCGGTGACTCAATTATTTTCCGGTAAAGAGGTAAGCACTTCTGTTTATGAGTCCCTGGTTCCCAGAATTCAGGCGCTGAAATCAAAAGGAATTACTCCGGGATTAGCCGCAATTCTGGTTGGTGAAGATCCGGCATCCAAAGTGTACGTCCGCAGTAAAACCCGCAAGTTTACATCTCTTGATTTATTTACTGAGACAATCCGATTAGATGCTGAAATTTCGCAGAATGAACTTGTTTTGGAGATACGCAATGTAAACGCAGATGATCGTTTTCATGGCATTTTAGTACAGCTCCCATTACCAAAACATATTGATGAGGATAAAATAATTAAAGTTATTGATCCTGTCAAGGACGTTGACGGCTTTCATCCTGAAAATGTTGGCTATCTTACTGTTGGCAATCCACGATTCATTCCTTGCACGCCAAAAGGAATTATGAGAATTCTTTCTCATTATGATGTTGATCTATCCGGGAAACATGTTGTTATCATTGGCAGGAGCAATATTGTGGGCAGGCCTGTTTCTATCCTTACCAGTTTGAAAAAATCTTTCAGCAATGCCACTACAACAATCTGTCATTCAGGAACTAAAGATATTCGGTTTTTTACGAAACAAGCTGATATTATTATCGTTGCGATGGGCGTACCAAATTTTCTGGATAAATCATACATCAAACCCGGCGTAGTCTTGATTGATGTTGGAATAAATCGGGTGGAAGATGACTCAGAAAGAGGATATACATTAGTAGGAGATATTGATAGAAAAAGTGTTACAGATATAGCCAGCGGGTTAACTCCGGTTCCCGGAGGTGTAGGTCCTATGACCATCGCTATGCTGGTGGAAAATACTGTTGAAGCGGCAGCGCTCCAATCTGGGATTAGTTTAGACTAATTTATTTGAAGTAAATAATATATTATGCACCCGTCCACCGTCATTCACCAATCGGTGAATTATGGGGGATAGATAGCTTCCGTCAAAGGATGGTTAGGTAGAAGCTGTTATGAGTATTTTTTACAAAGAAATATAAAAATGCGCCCGTAGCTCAGCTGGATAGAGCGTTGGATTCCGGTTCCAAAGGTCGTGGGTTCGACTCCCTCCGGGCGTACAATCTATATCTGTCCTCCCTGTGCATGCGGGAAATCCAGAAAACATTTGTCCCACACTAATTAAATTTTCTGGATTCCTGCTTTCGCAGGAATGACAAAAATAAGATGTAGATTCAATCGTTTTTGTAAATAGATAGTTATCCAGTCATACTATCCTTCACGGTTTACACCAGGCAGGCAATCTATACGATTAAAAAAGGGCAATGATTCAGGTTGCCCTTTTTTAATGTGCCGAGGGTCGGGATCGAACCGACACGGGATTAAATCCCACTGGTTTTTGAGACCAGCGCGTCTACCAGTTCCGCCACCCCGGCTGTCATGGTGATGATATTACTAAAGAAATTAGAGGTACGGAAAAATTATTGTCAATATATTTGACCCTCATCTTAACCTAAAATTGGAGTGCTTTATGTCATTTGCTACCATATCAGAATTGTTTATGCAATCCGTAGAGACCTATAAAGAAAAGGACGCATATTTTGAAAAAATAAATGGAGAATGGATAGGATTGTCCTATGGGGATGTGGAGAAGCTAGTTGGAAGGTTTGCAGCGGGATTGGCTCATCTGGGAATCAAGCCGGGGGATAAGGTTGCAATTCAGTCAACTAATTGCCCCAGGTGGGCAATAAGCGATTATGCCATTGCCTGCCTTGGCGCTGTGTCCGTTACGGTTTATCCAACCCTGGTTCCTCACCAAATAAAATATATTCTTGATGATTCTGATAGTTTATATGTAATTACGGAGAATGGGGAGCAGACTGATAAGGTTTTAACTTTTATCAATGAAAGCCAGGGATTAAAAGGCATTATAGCCATGGATGACCAGTCTGATCCTTCTGTAAATATTTTCAGTTATGCAGAAATACTGGAAAGAGGTGATGGTTATATTTCAGAAAATGGATTCAATTTGGACCAAGCTGCAAAATCCGCAAAGCCGGAAGACTTGTTAACACTCATTTATACCAGTGGTACAACAGGGAATCCAAAAGGAGTTATGCTCACTCATAAAAACCTGGTTTCAAATATTCTGGCAATATCTAAAGCAATAGAAATTAGAACAATTGATGTGTTTTTATCCTTTTTGCCCTTGAGCCATGTGTTTGAAAGAATGTCAGGCCATTATTCCGGTTTTTCTAATGGAGGAACAACTTACTATGCTGAAAGTGTAGATACAGTAGCCGACAATATGATAGAAGTCAAACCAACCGTTGTGATTGCCGTGCCGAGACTATATGAGAAAATTCATGCAAAAGTGCTGGATAAAGTAAGTTGTGATCCTCCTGTTCGGCAAAAAATATTCTGGTGGGCGATAAATGTTGGAACAAAAGCTGCAAAATATTTAACCAGAGGACAAGAACCTACAGGCTGGTTACGTATTCAATTTAAAATTGCTGATAAGCTGGTATTTTCCAAACTAAAAGAAAAGGTTG
>CAJXJG010000004.1 GCA_913054425.1 uncultured Fidelibacterota bacterium | reverse complement strand
ACCATCGCTTCCCAAAGATTATTTTCCAGTTCTCTGAGAAGAAAAACTTCAACTGTTGCATCTGTATGATCTTTAATAGCAAAGAGCCTCGCAGGATATACTTTTGTGTTGTTAAACAAAATCAGATCGTTTTTTCTCATATAATCAGATATATTAAATATCTTACGATGCTCTATTTTTTCTGTATCTTTATGAAGAACCATTAACTTGGCATGATCGCGTCTTGGAGATGGATGTTGAGAAATATATTTTTTCGGAAGTGGAAATTCAAATTCTGCTAATTTATATTTTACTTTTTTATTAATCATTAAATATTCCCTGTTGTGTTTTTGGTGTTCGTCCCAGCAGCCTGAATGCTCGCTCTTGCGCAACTCGGCCCCTGGATGTACGTTGAATAAAGCCTTCTTTTATTAAAAACGGTTCGTATACATCAGCCACTGTGGAAACATCCTCACAAATAGCCACAGCAAGAGAACCAACCCCAACTGGGCCACCATTGAATTTATCTACAATCGTTGATAAAATTCTTCTGTCCATATCATCTAAACCGTTTTTATCAATCCCCAAAATTTCAAGGGATGCTTTTGCAACCTCTTTTGTTATTTTCCCGTCTGCTTTTACTTCTGCATAATCCCTTGTTCGATTTAAAATACGATTTACAACCCGGGGAGTTCCACGAGAACGCCTTGCAATTTCCATTGCAGCATTGTTGCTTATCTCTACACTCAAAATCTCTGCCGAACGTCTAATGATGTGGAAAAGATCCTGTGAATTATAGTAATCTACTCTTAAAACCACCCCAAAACGATCTCTTAGGGGAGACGTCAGATTTCCCAGCCGAGTTGTTGCCCCAATCAAAGTAAAGGGTTCAATACTCAGCTGGACGCTCCTAGCACTGGGACCTTTATCAATCATTATATCTATAGAATAATCTTCCATTGCAGAATAAAGATATTCTTCCACAATACTGTTTATTCTATGAATCTCATCAATAAAAAAAACATCTCTGCTTTGTAAGTTTGTGAGCATTCCCGCCAAGTCGCCTGCACGTTCAAGGACTGGTCCTGAAGTAGGTTTAATATTTACATTCATCTCCTTTGCGATAATATTTGCCAGCGTAGTTTTTCCTAACCCCGGGGGACCAAAAATTAGAACATGATCCAAAGACTCATTACGCTGGTTCGCTGCTTCGATATAAAGTTTTAAATTACTTACTATGTCTTTTTGTCCAATAAAATCATCAAAAAGAGAAGGACGAAGAGATTTCTCTATCACTAGATCTTCTTTAATAGGGATAGGGTTGGTTATATGTATTTCCGTCATTTTTATAGTAAAATCACATTAAAAAAGTATTATTACAGTTTAGAAGTTAAGAATGAAATTAAGGGTTTTACAAGGATGGGCTAGATTATTGTCGCTTTGAAAATTATTACTAAATTCTCTCAACACTTAACTGGCTTAAAAAAATTTCCGTAAAAACTTCCCGGTATATGAATGAGAATTATGGATTAAATCTTCCGGTGTACCTGAAAATATTAGGTTTCCCCCTTCGTCACCTCCCTCAGGGCCAAGGTCAATAATCCAATCCGCAGATTTAATTACGTCAAGATTGTGTTCAATTACAATCACTGTATTCCCTCGATCAACTAGCTTTTGAAGCACAGAAAGAAGCATCCGGATATCCTCAAAATGCAATCCGGTTGTTGGCTCATCAAGAATATAAAGTGTTCTATCATTACTGGCCCTGGATAATTCCGCAGAAAGTTTAACCCTTTGTGCTTCTCCGCCAGATAAGGTGGTTGCTTGCTGCCCTAAACAAATATAACCTAGGCCAACTTCATTTAAAGTGATAAGTTTTTTCTTTATTGAAGGAATGTTTTCAAAAAATATTAATGCTTTTTCAACAGACATAGACAGAACATCCGCTATTGTTTTCCCCTTATACTTTACCTCCTGTGTTTCACGATTATATCTTTTCCCCTTACATACTTCACAAACCACATATACATCAGGCATAAAATTCATTTCTATTTTAATAATTCCATTTCCTCTACACACCTCACATCTTCCTCCTTTAATGTTAAAAGAAAAGCGACCTGACTTATATCCTCGGATCTTGGATTCAGGTAGTTGAGCAAAAAGGTCACGAATATAGGTGAAAACCCCCGTATAGGTGGCGGGGTTTGAGCGTGGAGTTCTGCCAATGGGTTTTTGATTAATTTCCACTGCCTTTTCCACATACTTCAATCCCTCAATCGAACCAAATGAAAGCGGATATTTCCTCGCTCCATGAATATCCCGGGCTAATATTGGATAAAGAGTTTCATTTACAAGAGTACTCTTCCCGCTTCCCGAAACTCCCGTGACAAGAATAAATCTTCCAAGAGGGAACTCAATGTCTATTTCTTTTAAATTATTTCCACGAGCTCCTATCAATTTTAATGATTCTTTGTGCCCTCTACGGCGCTTAACAGGAACCCGTATTTCTTTTACACCTGAAAGATACTTTCCGGTGATAGATTTTTTACACTGAGCTAATTGTTTTGGTGTCCCGGAAAAAACAATTTCCCCTCCCTGTATTCCAGCCCCGGGCCCTAAATCAATTACATGATCTGCCGTTTCTATCGTTTCTCTATCATGTTCAACAACTAAAATCGAGTTCCCTAAATCGCGAAGTTTCTTTAATGTATTCATAAGTCGTGTATTATCTCTGGGATGAAGACCTATAGAAGGTTCATCAAGAATGTATAATACTCCCATAAGCTGAGATCCAATCTGCGTTGCCAAGCGTATACGTTGTCCTTCGCCCCCTGATAAAGATGTGGCGGAACGATCTAATGTCAAATAATCCAAACCTACATTTACTAAAAATTTCAGGCGTTCCTTTAACTCTTTTAAAATCTGAGAAGCGATTAAATACTCTGTTTTTGATAGTTTAAGACCAGTAATAAAAATTAAAAAATTCTTTATGGACATTCGGGAAAAATCTCCAAGATTTTTTCCTCCAATCACAACCGCTAAACTTTCTTTTTTCAATCTTGAACCCTGACATTCAGAACAAGGACGCATGCTCATAAACTGTTCTATCCATTCACGAATGCCTGGGGATTTTGTCTGCTTATACCTTCGCATCAGGTTGGGTATCACTCCTTCCCACCCTCCAGTATATGTTCCTTTCCAGCGCTTGGAAGAATAAAACATGTTTAATTTTGTTTTTCCTGTGCCATAAAGAAGAATTCTCCTGTTTTCAGAACTTAATCTGAACCATGGCGTCGTAAAATCAAAGCCATAATACTTTGAAAGGCTTTTCAATATACTGCTATACCAATTTCCCCGGGGCTGTTCCCCAAGGGGTACAATTGCCCCTTGAATAAGTGATTTCTTTTTGTCTGGAACCACTAATTCCGGATACACCTCCATATGGGAGCCTATCCCGTCACATTGCGGACAGGCTCCATAGGGAGAGTTAAACGAAAACATTCTGGGCGTTATTTCTTCCAATGAAACTTCACAATGGGGACAAGCAAAATGCTCACTGAACAAATAATCTTTATCCGAAACTTTATGTATAATAAGCAAACCAGAACCAATTTTCAAGGCTAGTTCTACTGACTCTGTTAAGCGCTCCATAAAGTTTCCATCCAAAACCAGCCGATCTACTACTACCTCTATTGTATGTTTCTTTTGTTTCTCAAGATGAATGTTTTCTTCAATCGAGTAAATCTTACCCTTGATTCTTACTCTAATAAACCCTTCTTTTTTTATGCCGTTCAGGACGCCCCTATGTTCTCCTTTGCGACCTCGTACAACGGGTGCTAAGATATAAATTTGAGAACTCTTACTGAATTTTTTCACAGTATCTACAATTTGCTGTACTGTCTGGCGCTGGATTGGGCGGTCACACTTCCAACAATGAGGTCGTCCAATGTGAGCAAAAAGGAGGCGAAGGTAATCATGTATTTCTGTCACCGTTCCCACCGTAGACCTTGGATTTCTCGCTGTCATTTTTTGTTCAATTGATATCGCAGGAGAAAGACCTTCAATATAATCAACATCCGGCTTTTCCATTAATCCGACAAATTGCCTGGCATAGGAGGAGAGAGATTCCACATATCTTCTTTGTCCTTCAGCATAAATAGTGTCAAAAGCCAGAGAAGATTTTCCGGACCCTGATAAACCCGTAATTACAACTAATTTATCTCTGGGAATTTCCAGGTTAATGTTTTTTAGGTTATGCTGTCGAGCTCCCCTAATGAGTATTTTAGTTTTAGTCAAGTTTTCATTTTTCCTTCTATTTAAAAACGAACTAAAAATTTACTGATTTTTTTAAATTCCCTCAAAAACAGATTTGTTATTTTATTACCAGGTAAATTGCTTCTTATAATTGGCTGAAAAATTTATTCAAAAATATTTTTGTTCATCTCCACAATCAGGGTTACATTTCACAATGGGCTCCCTAAAAAACCATATTCTCATCTCAATGCCTCATATGCAGGATCCTTGTTTTGGAAAAACAGTCATTCTAATTTGTGAACACACAAAAGATGGCGCTATGGGGCTTATTGTTAATCGTCCATTTAAAGAGCCCGATATGATAGATTTATTTTCAGAAATATATCAGGAAACAGAAAATATTTTCAAAGTAGTTCCTACTATATATTTTGGCGGCCCTGTTATGATTGAGCGGGGGATTGTTCTTCATTCATCTGAATACAAGAGAAAGGGTACGATCAAAGTCTCAGATGATTTTGCACTCACCAGCCATAAGTTTATTCTTCAAGATATCAATTCTGGGAAAGCACCCGAGTCTTATAAACTTGTTCTTGGACATGCCGGGTGGACCAAAAGCCAACTCGAAAGAGAAATCGAGCGCAGCGATTGGCTACTTCAGCAAACTTCAAAAGAGTTTGTATTTAACACGCCTGATGATGTTATGTGGAATCAAGCAGCAAAAGGTTTGGGGATTCAAACAACACAAATAACAGGAATTGGGGGAGTAGCCTAAAAGGCATTAAAGCTCCAAAGTAAAAATTTTACTTGCATTTTGATCAAGCAAGTGTAGAATTTCTAACGACATATGACAAACAAGACAACAGTTAATTTACTTTTACCATGTTTTCTTCTCATGATTCTCTTGAGTCTTGCGGGATGTAGAGAAGATTCACCTGGCCGTCATTTACAACTAGGAAATTGGTACGTCCAAAAGGGATTATTAGAAGACGCGGTTCTTGAATTCCGTGAAGTAATCCGATTAATACCTTTTACTCATCAAGACATATCCAGAGAAAAATTCAAAATGCTGGGCACTGCTCATTATAATCTTGCCTTGGTTTATACAAAAAAAGGCTGGTGGGACTTTGCTCTTGAAGAAGCCCGAAACAGTTTCAATCTTCAGCCAACAGCAAGCCACTATGATTTAGTGCAGATAATTAAAAAACGTAAAGAATTAAACCCCAAAAAAGCCGGACAATAATTCGTTTTTGGTTTCTGCTTTTTCTTTCTTTTCTAACTTCTAATTAAATATAATACCGGGGTTACTCAAGCCCCATACTTCTTAAAAAAGCATCGGAGTTGGATTCCCGCCCAAGAAACTCCCTCACAAGTGATATTGGCTCCTCTGTGCCTCCTTTTTCAAGAATGATTCTGCGATACCGAAATCCTTCTTCCTCATTCATTATGCCTTCTTTTTCGAAAATAGAGAACATATCCTGAGCATATACTTCAGACCATTTATACCCATAATATGCTGCTCCATACCCATTAAGGTGTCCAAACGCTGCTTCCATATGCGTCCCATCCTGATATGGATAAAAGGTAATGTCATTTTGCAAGGATGAAACAACTTCCGTTATAGTTTGTGAGCCATCCGGATTAAATCCATCATGGAGGGTAAAATCTAATACTCCGTAAAACACCTGTTGCAGTGCTTTTGTACCGGAATTCACATTTTTAGCCGCCAGCATTTTATCCAATAGCTCATCAGGAATTACCTCACCTGTCTTATAATGCTTCGCAAACAGTGAAAGCGATTCTTTCTGCCATACCCAATTTTCCAGCATTTGGGAGGGAGCTTCCACAAAATCACGCGCGACAGATGTACCTGCATAACTCATCAATGGTGATTTTGTCAGCACTCCGTGGACCAAATGGCCAAATTCATGAAAATAGGTTTCAACATTGTCATGAGTTAACAATGAGGGCTGAAACTCTGTCGGTTTCGGGAAATTACACACTAACGCTGTTGTCGGTTTTGTATACCCGTCATCCGTCATCTTGCCCATTGTAACCGAAAATGCAGCTGCGTGTCCATATTTATTTGCTCTTGGAAACATATCCAAATAAAACCGCCCAATTAATTCTTTCGTTTCATTATCAAAAACTTCATACATCAGGACATCTTCGTGCCAAACAGACGGCTTTTCTGTTTGCTTAAATGTTATATTAAACAATCGTTGGTATACTGTAAAAAGTCCATCAGTAACATTAGTAAATTCAAAATATTGTCTCACTTCTTCCGGATCAAGTTGAAAACGTTCTTTTAAAAATAAATTTTCATAAAAGCCCGCTTCCCACGGATAAATAGTAACAGCAGTTTTTCCTGTTCTTTTTGATTTTATTTTCAGCATTTCTGCAACATCCTGTTCACCTTTCTGACGTAATTTACTTTTCAAGTCATTTTCAAAATTCCAAACATTTTCAGGGTTTTTGGCCATACGATCTTCTGTGCGATACTCAGCGTAAGTCTTATATCCTAATATTTCTACAAGCTCACGTCTCTTCCTGATGATATCATTTAACACCTCAAGATTTGACCCTGTTGCTCTATTGTTAAATTTGTACTTGAGTTCTTTCCTGGTTTTATCCGACTCAGAGAAATCCATGAAGGGAACATAGGATGGATAAGACATGTCCACTGCATAGGTCCCATTTGATTGAATTCTTTCTTTTTTGTAGTTTTCTGGAAGTCCTTTTATTTCATCTTCAGTCACAAAAAGTGTGTCTTGAAAATCAGAAATATTTTTACTGAATTTCAAACCAAGGTCAGAAAGTTCATTAAATACTTTTTTCACCTGGTCTCTTTTTTCTTTCGGTAAACCAAAGCCGCTGCGCTTATAATCCAGCAAAGTATCTTTTAAATATTTCTTTTTATATCCTGTCAGGTTTTTTGCTCCATTTGAATTTGAGTACACAATAACTGCATTATAAAGATCTTCATTCAGCGCAAGATCCGTCAAATATTTTTGAATCTGCCTGCTGGATTCCAAACCCTCCTCTCTTATTGCTTCGTTGGTGTGGGTTGATCCCATAAGATATCCGGGGCTCCAAACAGATTCTATGACAGCATATATATCATCAATACGAACCATGGTATTGTCAAAGGTTCGTTCAGTAGCCAGGATGGCGAGAATTTCATTAATGATTTGATTGGCTGACTCTAAAACATACTTAGTTGCTTCATCAATATGCCCTGCACGTAAATTAGCAAAATCATGAACTTCATTAAAACCAACAACCAGTGGATTTTTGATTGTTCTGCTGTCAGTTGGGCTGTGCTTCATTTCTAGTGTTGATGAACAGGACAATTGCAAAAAAATCAATGCGACCGATAGGGTAATAATTACTTTTTTATTTATATATATTTTCAAAACTGACCTCCTGGCAAATTAATTACTTTATTTACAGTATTTCTACAAAATCTAAGCTGGTATCCCATAAAGTATTTTACACCATCCCTGAGCGGTGTTCTCCGCCATCACAATAAATAATTGAACAATTTATAAAATCCGCTTCCGGTTTCATCAATAGTGAAATGGTGTTGGCGACATCTTCCGGTTGTGTTGTCCTCCGCATGGGGTTTCTTTTTTTTGTATTATCAATCCACTCTTCCCATCTATCTGTAATTTTTGTCAGGGCTCTTGTGGGCGTCACTCCGGCCTGAACGGCATTGGCAGTAATTCCATACTGTCCCAGTTCCCAGCCAATCTGCCTGATAATGGCTTCCATAGCGACTTTTGCAACACTAACCGGACCATAACCTTCCATAGCAACATAATTGCCTTCACTGGTAAGCCCTAAAATTCTGGAGCCTTTTCCCAACAGGTCCGCTTCAAATAGTTTTTGTGTCCAGTATAAAAGTGAATTTCCCATGATGTGAACGGTCATGTCCATCTGTTTTTGATTTACCGGTTTATCACCAAAAAAATTGGTAGTAGTTCCAAAGGCAATGGAATGGAGTAGAAGCTTTAACGGATCACCTCCTGTTAATTCTTTAATTTTGGGGATGTATTTATCCATGGTTTCCTGGGAGGCGGCATTGGTGTTCCAGAACACTACCTTCCCGCCATTCAAGTTCGAAATCTCCTCTTTAGTTTTTTCCGCTTCCTTTTTCGGTTCACCTCTGTCAAAGTGAAATCCTAATATTCCATATCCTAGTTCAGCCAATTTTTTTGCTGTTGCGCCGCCATGACCCGTGGAACAACCTAATATTAAAACCCAAGCTGACATACTACCTCCATAAATTCACTATTAAATATTGGATATATAAAGTCGTGTTTAATAAAAAATAAAATTTAATGACTGCAGCAAAAAGAAGAGAACATTCAATATTCTATTCAGAGTAAATCATCCCATTAACTCAGAAGACAGTTCCCATGTCTATTCATCTTCGTCCTCTTCGTCCCCATCTTCATAATAATCACCGTAATAATCATACTCTGGTGGATAGGCATAGTATGGTGTAAATTCATCCGGCTCATCACTTTTTTCTTCTTTGTGTTCAGCTTCCTGTTTAACAACAATAACCCGAGGAGAGGCTTCATTATCTGAGTCTTTAATAGCTTTGTTGACAAGCTCCTTTTCCCTGCTTGTCAACAAATTCTTTCCCAATCCTTCGTTTCGGTTAAACAACATGCCTGTTAATACACTGAAAAACAGCACAAGCAAGGCAAATACAGCACCTTCCTCCTGGAGTTCAATTCCTCCAAACATGTTTGGTTTTGTTCCATAAAACAGAAAAACTCCAATAGCTAATAAGCCCCCAAATACAATGATAATATTTCCAAATATATCCGGAACAGAAATCTCCATAATCTTCATATAAAGAAACCAGGTAAGTATGCCCGCAAGAGGAATGAGTATACTTAATAAATAATTTCCTGTGACTATAACTGCAACAAATCCGATTACCGCACCAAGCGGAATAAGATAACCCAAGCCCGATTTTATATCATTTCCCATTTTTTACACTCCTGTAATACAATATTTACTGACAATTTAATTGGAAATTTGCTTGAATTTATACCTAAAATCAAGACAATTCATTTTCTTTCCTATTAACTTCTCACATTCCGTAAGTTTGTGTTTTATTAATGAAATTCAAAACAAAATGAACAGAAAAGGCAGAATCAAAATTGGGGTAATTGGAGTAGGACATCTTGGCAAACACCATGTAAAACATCTCTCTGAGATTTCTGAAGCAAATCTTATAGGTGTATTTGATACAGATCGTGAAAAAAGTAATTCCATTTCCAAACAATATAATACAAAAACTTTTGATGATTTACATACACTGATTCAATCCTGTGAAGCGCTTTCTATTGTAACTCCAACCCAACATCACGCAGGAATTGCAGAAGAATGTCTCCGCAGTAAAAAACATATTTTTATAGAAAAACCAATTACAAGCACACTGCCGGAAGCGGATAATCTTTTGCGCTTGGCTGAAGATTCAGGTACAATCATTCAAGTGGGGCATATTGAACGTTTGAATCCTGCTTTACTTGCCCTCGATTCGTATACTCTCAAACCAAAATATATTGAAGTTCAAAGGCTTGCTCCCTATACAGCCCGGGGTACTGAGGTTCCTGTGGTTTTAGACTTAATGATTCATGATATCGATATCGTTCTGGCGTTGGTCAAGTCTCCAGTAAAAACTATTCACGCCAGCGGTTTATCAATTATGACCGACTCTGTTGATATCGCAAATGCCCGAATTCACTTTGAAAATGGAACCATCGCAAATATTACTTCCAGTAGGATCGCCAAAGATAAGGTAAGAAAACTGAAGGCATTCCAGGATGAAATGTATGTCACTATTGATTTTTTGCTAGGATTAACTGAGGTTTACAGAGTTGTAAATAAAAAGGATCCAAACGCACTAATGTCCGTTCCTTTAAACGAAACGGGGGGGAGTAAACAAATAGTTTATGAAAAACCACTCGTACAAGCAGCAGACCCTCTTCGTATGGAACTCTCCAATTTTATTGATTCAATTAGGGGAAATGCAACACCCGCTGTTTCTGGCGCTAACGGAAGGGAGGCTCTCAAGGTTGCCATACAAATTCATGAAATGATTCTAAAAGATTTACACTAATATTCTTCATTACTTATTTCACTCTAAAATCATACATATTTAAACTATTCTGATTTTATGACTCAAACATCTGAAAACGCCAACCAAAAAAAACTTAGCTTTTTTGTCATTGCCGGAGAAGAATCTGGAGACATTCATGGATCAGGGCTTATCACCGCCATGAATAAAATATATCCAACCTGTCAGTTTGTTGGTCATGGTGGTAATAAAATGGCAGCGCAGGGAGTCCACATTCTGGAACACATTGATAATTTATCAATGGTAGGTTTTTCAGAGGTCATAAAACATTTGCCCTATATGAAACGAGTAATGACTCAAACCATAAAAAAGATAACCGAAATCAACCCAACACGAATTATTTTAATAGACTACCCGGGGTTTAATCTTCGGCTCATAAAAAAAATCTCCTCCTGTGGAATTCCAATAACGTATTTTATTCTGCCGCAAGTCTGGGCCTGGAAAGAAAACCGTGTCAGAATTATCCATGATTTTGTAGATCAATCTCTCAGTATTTTCCCTTTTGAACCAGCCTGGTTTAAGGAGAGGGGGGTCCGTGCTCATTATGTTGGGCACCCTTTTTCTGAATCCTCCCCGCCAAAAATTTCACGCAGAGATTATTTTAAAAACCATAATTTAGATCCAAAAAATCCACTCCTAGTGCTTATGCCCGGAAGTCGACAACAGGAAGTAGATAGACATTGGAATATACTACTAGAGACAACAAAAATTCTAAGCTCGTCAATTCCAAACCTCCAGGTCATTGTTGGAAAAGCACCACCAGTAACACTCCCGTCAAAACCTGAAAATTTTTGTATTGAACACGATTCCAAAGCAGCTCTTCATTTTGGAAGCGCAGCGATTATCGCTTCGGGCACAGCCACACTAGAGGCTGCGGTAGCAGATATTCCATTTATTGTATGTTATCGGATGTCTTCATTCTCCTGGTATCTCATAAAATGGCTCTCAAAATTATCATACGCTTCAATGGTCAATTTAATTAGTAATAAAGAAGTTGTACCTGAATTTCTTCACAATAGAATGACTCCGAACAATCTTTCGAAAGCGATTTTACCTCTTATAATCGATCCGTCAGAAAGAAAGTCTATGTGTAATGATTTTGAGCAGGTAAGAAAATTATTGGGAGAGCCCGGTGTATATGATCGGCTGGCGAAAGAAATTTTAAGGAAACATGTGTCGTGTTAAAATCTATATGTGTCGGGTTTTTAGGAAAGTGGCTCTTAAAATTTCTATATGGAACAAGCACATGGAATATTGAAGGCAAACACCGGATCAAATCCCTACTAGCTGAAGGGAAATCTGTAATTGTTGCCACTTGGCACAGTCACCTGTTGCCAACCTTTATGGATTTAGCAGGAAATCATTATTATGGTTTAGCAGGCATGCATAAAGATGCCGATCTCATCTCTAAAATCGGCAACCGAATGGGGTGGAAACTCCTGCGAGGATCTAGCTCTGACCAAGGAAAAGAAGTTTACAAAGAAATGGTCAATATTCTTGCAGACAATGGAAATGTAGTCGTTCTCACTCCAGACGGTCCTAAGGGGCCGGCTAAAATACCCAAGCCGGGTATAATTCGTGCAGCACAAAAAACAAATGCGGTTATTCTACCTGCTATGGGACAATCCAAACGTCGCTGGGGTTTCACAAACTGGGACACGTTTTATGTTGGGAAACCATTTTCCAGAATAGAATTCATTTATGGAGAACCATTGGAATTCTCAGAATCAGAGGATTTCGATTTATGCGTGAAGAAATTAAAGAAAGCCATAGACGACCTTGAAAAGAAGGTTGAAAAGCGTGCTCTTTAATAAACATAAAAAACTAGAATATGTTCGTCCGCTATTAGCTCCGTTTTCTGTGCTTTTTTTGGGAATCCTTCTTTGGAGAGACTTTTTATTCAAGCTGGGGGTTCTCTCCAAACGAAAACTTCCTTGTAAGGTAATAAGCGTTGGAAACATCAGCACAGGAGGAACCGGAAAAACCCCCTTGATAATTACACTAACACGTTTTTTCCAAAAAAGGGGAATATCCGTTGGAATTCTAAGCAGGGGTTATAGACGTAAAAGCTCCGGATTTTTGCTTGTTACAGATGGATTTTCTGAACCACCACCCTGGGAATTGTGTGGTGATGAACCTGCTTTAATGGCAAAAAAGCTGGAAGGAATACCAATTGTCGTAGATAAAAAACGATTTCGCGGCGGTTCTTTTCTCGTAGAACATTTCAATCCGGATATTATTCTTCTTGATGATGCATTTCAACATAACTCGCTCTACCGGGATGTTGATATTGTGTTAGTCAATTCCAGCGATCGCCCAAAAGATCACAAACTCCTCCCGACGGGAAATTTAAGAGAGCCCTGGTCCTGCATTAAAAGGGCTGATTTGGTGCTTTTATCGAAAACAAACCTGACAGAGGAATCTTCATTCATAAAGAATAAATTAGAAAAAACAAGCCTCCCCTTTTTTTACAGTTCTATTGATTTAAATCCAGCCCTTGTGAATTGCCATAATAACACTACAATGTCCGTAAAGAAATTAAAGGGAACGCGCGTTCTTCTAGTATCGGCGATAGGAGATCCTGATGGTTTTCACAGCCTGGTGCAGAAAACCGGTGCAGACATTTTGAAATATTTAATCTATCGTGATCATTATTCTTACACAAAAAATGATTTGAAAGCAATTAGAAAAATAAAGGAAGAAGTTAATGCTGACTTAATTATAACAACAGAAAAGGATCTATTAAAATTAAAGGATTTTTCAAGAGACATGCCCATCCACGCACTACGCATTGGGTTAAACATCGAAGACCAAGGTTTTCAAATAATAAGCAATTTCATTGATAAGATTGGTATTAACAATTAAAAAAAATAGATCACCATAACGAACCTTTTATAAACATTATTCCTGTTTGATTTGCTGGGATTGAAGAAGAACTACTGCCGGGGGAGCTCACCCAAAGAAACCTGGATTACAATTGGATTTGCCTCTCCTATAAACTCAATCCGGGACACCGTTTTTCTCGATCCGCTTTTCCGAACCCTTACAACACTCTTTATGGATTGGAAATTCCCCGATTTAAAATACATCTTAAATTTTTGTGGAGGGTCTGAGGGGCTCACCATTTCAATAAAGGGAACATGTTCGGTAATCTCCACCTCTTCTTCAATCTTAAATTGGATACCACCATCAAAAGACTCCATTGAAATTGTTGTCGGAAATCCATCAAATAAATATTCAGGATATTTATGTAATCGAGAATCCAAGACTTCCGGATTGAAAGATTGTGGTATGGCGCTTGATACCGGTGATTTTGAAACTAATAACATGTTTGTTTTTAAATCATGGGTTAATGAAATCCGAGTGACAGGACCATCCGCAGATCTTTCAATTTTGTATTCAAAGTTTGCTTTATTTCTTCCTGTCATTTTTTCCATATCAAGACTGATTCTATGTATTGCAATTTTTTCTAAAGATGTATCTATTTTAACAGAAAAAACATTGTCCCCATTAGAACTAAAATGAAGAGCCTCTTTTTCCTTCTCTATCGCTATTGAAATACTGTAATAATCTGAAAATGAGGACTGTTCAATGGAATCTTCTTCTTTAGCCGTTTTTCGGAGATTTGTACGAAGATCCTGTTCCTCTATAATAGCAGTGCCAACTACTGGGTGCGTTTCTCCTACAGCATCGGCTACCGTAGATATCTTCGGGTCTAAAGAAACCACTGCAGTTGGCAAGATTAAACTATCAGATTCCAACACAAGACTTTCTTCTGCTTTTTCAGTTAGCATTTCAATGGTTTTCGGAACCAATGACGACCTATAAAGCCCATCTTCAATCCTCGCTAAAACAAAGCTGTTTATTTCTTTTTCACTAACTCCCTTATTTAAGAAAAATAACGGTTTTTTACTAAAAGAACTTGGCTTTAATATCATTTTCCCGCTGTCAATCGAAAGTGTTACTACTTCACCATTCAAAAATGGCAACAACAACTCCTCGTTTCCATTCATGTCTTCATCAATTGTCACAATCCCCGGCGCAAAGAATTGCCTTGCTCCATTAAGACTAAAAACATCCGAATAAATTTCCTGTAACGGATTGCTGCCGTCTTGTACATTATATAAACTTATCTTGATTAAATTAGCTTCCAGTGTAAATAAGACAATTTTATTTTTTTCTTTATGTTCAAAGGACCCAATAAACACCCTTCCATATCCATTGCCAATAACAGAAGACTCAATCAGCCTGAAATCTGTTAGATGAATTCTGTTGTCAATTAAATTGAGGTTAAAAATCCCCCCGGTTCTCGAGGGCGTGGAAAATGCTACCCCCAGGGCAGTAGTCATATCATCATTATTTAATACTACAAAATTTGATGGACGAGTGCGACCAAACGATAAGTCATCCTCATAAAGCTTTATTGGTAACGATGAAAAGGTTTGTCCTTCCCATTTAAATAAAAGCAGCCAGGGATCGTTGTTGTTTTTATTTCTTAACTCAGTTCTTAATATTGCAATAATCTCCGGTACATTATCATTGTCCAGATCAACCATTTTAACACTTGATATATGTCCTAAAATATCTTCTGCAGGCATAAAGGACCATAAAAGAGTGTGACTTCCATTCTCTTCTATTTCAATATATTGAATTTTTCCGCCTTCTTTCTCATCATAGAACAATAGAAGTTCACTAAGACTATCTTCATCTAAATCATATGTACCATCAACATAAAGGGGCCCACCAGACAAAGAAATCAGAAATAATAATCCAATAAAGGGGTTTGTTTTTCTTCTTCTAATCAAAAAATAAATATCTTTAGCTCAAATTGTGATAAACAAATTAATTTAGAGGAGAACACAACAGAAAGGCGAAAGCTGAATTTTATACGATTCTAGGGTGCTCCTTGTTTTATGAAATATAGTTTACCAGTCTTACATAAAACAAGGAAAAGCCCCTGTTTTTCCTAAAGATCGTTGTTATATTCGCCAGTCTATTGACTCAAAAATACCAAAAAATGACAAAAATAAAGCCGAAAAAACTACTGCCACTTCTCTGTGCCGGGTTCGTCATAATCATTCTTATAACGCCTTTCACCCGTGATCTCTATTCACAGGGAAAAGACTCATACAAAATTATCAGATCAAAAATGCAGGTCTTAAACCAAATACTTCAATTTATTAACCAGTACTATTTTGATACAGTAGAACTAGATAACCTGATGGAAGGCGCATTTAAGGGAATGATGAAAGAATTAGATCCTCACTCGGTTTATATCCCAGCCAAGAAGCTGGAAGATATTGACGAAAAATTTAAGGGTACATTTCAAGGAATTGGTATTGAATTTGATGTTCTTGGTGGCTATATTACTGTTATTTCACCTGTGGCTGATAGTCCATCAGAACGGGCAGGTCTTCTTCCGGGGGATCAAATCATTTCTATTAATGGTAAAGATGCCTATAATATAACCAAAGATCAGGTTTTTAAATATCTCCGTGGAAAAAAAGGAACATCCGTAGATATAACTGTCCGGAGAATTGGACTCGATGATCCTTTTGAAGTAACTATTATACGCGACAATATTCCTATTTACAGCGTTCGAGCCTCAATAATGTATGACGATTCTACTGGCTATATCTGGTTAACACGATTCTCTGCGACAACTGCTGCAGAAGTAAAAAAATCTATTGAAAAATTGAAAAAACAGGGCATGACCAGACTGCTTTTCGATCTACGAAATAATAGTGGTGGATATCTTGAACAGGCAGCTGGAATTGCCGATTTATTTATTACCGAGAGAGATACAATTGTTTTTACAAAAGGAAAGCGTAAAGATGCAGAACAGGTCTTTTTCGCTGATCCTCGTGTAGGTGATGGAAATATTCCGTTAATTGTTCTAGTAAACAGGGGATCTGCCAGCGCAAGTGAAATTGTTTCCGGGGCAATACAAGATATTGACCGAGGACTCATCGCTGGCGAAACGACATTTGGGAAGGGCCTTGTCCAAAGACAACTTCCACTAAAGGACGGGTCAGCTATTCGTATAACAATTGCACGATACTTTACACCGAGCGGACGGCTAATCCAGCGACCATATACAAAGGGTGGCGATGATCAATATTATCTTAAATTATATGAAAAAGATCGTGAGAAAACAATTGATTCTCTGAAGGAACTTCGCCCTAAATATCTTACTCGATCTGGGCGTATTGTTTATGGGGGAGGAGGAATCACACCTGATATTTATATACCAAGGGATGCTCATATAGAAAATGAAACATATAAGCTTCTTTCAAACTCTAAGCGTCCCTTATTTAACTGGGCGTCCATTTATTTTAGTAATAATAAGGTCGAAAAGGATACAACAGAAGAACTTAATAATTATACAAAATTTCGGGATCATTGGTCCTTGCCAGAATATGAATTTCAGAATTTTCTGCTCTATTTAAAACAAGAGGACATTCACTATGACTCAACAGCAACACATAACAATAAAAATTATATCATGAACCACCTGAAAGCAGAGTTTGCAGGAATACTCTGGGGAAACAACGAAACCTGGGGAATCCGCAGACGAACGGATAACCAAGTAATAGAAGCTTTAAAATATTTTGAAGAAGCCTCTGCTTTCATTAATGATAACCCTTAAATTCTCATAATTTCTATAAGGAAAAAAAATAACCAATTAATTCATTGGAGGATTAGATGATTGAATATTTTGTAAATGGCGGTCCATTTATGTGGCCCATTTTAATTACACTATTGTTTGGATTTGCAATCTCAGCTGAGAGATTGTATTCTTTACTAATGTCATCAATTGACGCACAAAAGTTTTTCGATGAAATTTCAGAAAAAATCAAAGGTGGCAAAGTTGATGAGGCTGTTCAACTTTGTGACCGTACCCAAGGGCCCGTTGCTAAAGTATTCCATGCCGGCCTCTCCCGACGACATCATGGTATAGCTGAAGTGGAAAAAGCAATACAGAACGCCGGACCGATGGAAATGGCCTTCCTCGAAAAAAATATGATTTGGTTAAATGCCGTTGTTACAATTGCCCCCATGATCGGTTTTACCGGAACTGTTGTGGGAATGATTTCTGCGTTTGATGCCATTAAGGCCGCAAATGATATTTCACCAGCAGTAGTTGCCGGTGGGATATCCCAAGCACTATTAACCACGGCTTTTGGATTAATCGTCGCAATGATTATTCAGGTTTTTCAGAATTACTTTGTTTCCCGAATTGACAAACTCGTGCTGGATATGGAAGAACATTCTATTCGGCTCGTAGACCAACTCTATGACATGGAATTAACCGAAAAATAATCAGCTGAAATGAGAATAAATCGCAGATTTAGAGGAGGAGAAATTCCAACATCATCAATGGCGGATATTGCCTTTTTGCTCCTAATTTTTTTTCTGGTTACAACAACAATCGATATAGATAAAGGGTTGGGTTTAGTATTGCCGCCAGAAGGCGAAACAATTGAAATCAATAAAAAAAATATTTTAAACTGCCTTATTAATTCCTCCGGAATGGTTTTGCTGGGAGGTGAACCAGTAAACCCAAAAGATGTGAGCCGTATAGTAAAAGATAGGCTTAGAGAAAATAACAAGCTGATCGTTTCTGTTAAAACACATGAAAAAACTCGTTACAAAGATTATATAGCTATTATAGATCAGCTTAAAATGGCAGATGCCACCCGCATTTCAATCGCAGAAACTGACTGATGAAATTTATCCGGAAAACAACTCTTTCCACTGAAATTCCAACAGCATCTATGCCTGATATAATATTCATGTTATTAATTTTCTTTATGGTGACAACTGTTCTTAGAGAATATTCTGGTTTACCTATTGAAATTCCAAAAGCGAAACGAATCGAAAAACTTAAATCAAAACGACACACTTCACACATTTGGATTTCTAAGGAAGGATTAATTTCAATTGAAGATCGGCTCTTTAATATGAAAAATATCCGAAACATTATATACGATAAACGGGTCGCAGATCCGCAGATTGTTATTTCATTAAAGGCAGATGAGCAGGCAAGAATGGGTTTGATCGCCGGCATCCATAATGAGCTTAGAAAAGCAGACGCTTTAAAGCTTAACTATTCTACAAAAATGTCCCCTGATTAATTTATGCCTTCCGAACAATTCCCACTCAAACTTCATTTTCCATTTGTAATACGAGTTACGGGTTTATTGAGTGTGATCCTTTCACTTTCTCTGTTTTTTGTCCTCCCACGATTTACTGGTGAAACAGTACAAGAAAATTATGATCAAATTATTATTGAACAGATTGACATCCCCCAGACTCAGCAGATTGAACGGCCTCCACCCCCCGCACGTCCTTCGATACCAATCGAATCTGAAGATGAAGATCTGGCAGATGATTTAACTATTGAAGAAACCAACTTGGGCGATTTTGAGGCGTGGGATGCCCCGCCTCCGCCGCCTTCCGGTCCGCAGGTGAGATTTATCCCCTATGACGATCCCCCGGTCCCCCTAACTCCCATCAGACCAAAATACCCAGAGATTGCCCAGGAAGCCGGTATTGAAGGTACTGTGTTTATCCAGGCTTTTATTGACAAAAAAGGACGTGTCATAGAAACTACAATCGTTAAGGGAATTCCAAATACTGGACTAGATGAGGCGGCAATAGAAGCCATCCGAAAGACACGTTTCCGGCCAGCAAAACAAAGAGAGAGGGCCGTTGGGGTCTGGATTTCAATCCCTGTTAATTTTAAACTAAAAGGATAACAGCCAGAACTCTTTCTAATTTAAACTGATTTCCTTCGGAAAAGCTTTCTCCATAGCCAAATAACAGGATCATAAAATCTATCCACTACCCGCTCCTTGAGGGGAATAATAGCATTATCTGTGATCTGGATATGCTCCGGACAAACATCAGTACAGCACCGGGTAATATTGCACATACCAGACCCAAATTTTTCCTTGATAGCCGGAATCCTGTCTTGTGTATCCAATGGATGCATTTCCAAGCCAGCCAATTGAATCATAAATCGTGGGCCGACAAATTTATCTTTTTTCCCTTGATCTCTTAATATATGACAAACATTTTGACATAAAAAACATTCAATACACTTACGAAACTCCTGTATACGATCTATGTCTTCCTGCATCATAACATAGTCACCATTCTTGTTTTTTAGATTTGGGTCAGGCGTGAATGGTACTATTTTCTTATTCTGTTCATAGTTCCATAAAACATCTGTGACTAAGTCCTTCATAATTGGAAAAGTTTTCAGGGGTCGAATGGATACAGTTTCTTCCGGACCATATTCATTCATCCGCGTCATGCAGGATAATTTTGGTATTCCGTTTATTTCAACACTACAGGATCCACACTTACCCGCTTTACAATTCCAGCGCACTGCTAAATCATTAGCCTGTTCAGTCTGGATACGATGAATTGCATCAAGAACTACCATTCCTTTATCAACTTCAATTTGGTAATCCAACATTTTACCACCAGACTTATCGCCCCTAAAGATTCTGAAATTTCTCATACTTATTACACTTGCGCCTATGATGCTATTTCTTGTTCTAATTGTTCTAAAGACAAATTTGCAATGCGATTTAATTCCGTTGGGGGCTCTGGACGGTTCACCTTTTTTACCATCATTGATCCATCTTCTCCTTTAAGCGTAATTACATTAACATCTAAAAATTCATTCCTCTCATCAGGAAAATCAATTCGTGTATGGGCACCCCTGCTTTCTTCCCTTAATAAAGCAGACCTTGCCGTTGCCTCTGCAGTAATTATCATATTGCGTTGCGCCAAAGCCTCGTGCCAACCTGGGTTAAACTGCGATGCGCCAGCGGCCTTCACCTCCTTATAGGATTCCTTTAGTTTGTCTAACTGTTCGATTCCTGCTGTCAACAGTTCCGCTGAACGAACGATACCAACATTGTTTTGCATCACCTCTTGCAGTTCTTCATGTAACAGATAGGGGTTCATTCCAGATTCTCGGTTTAAAATTTCAGTGGCATTGCGAATAATAGATATTACCTTTTCTTTATTGATTAATGGAAATCCTGATAATTCTTTAATATAATCTGCAGCACCGTCACCCGCCAGTTTCCCAAATACTAACAAGTCTGAAAGCGAATTACCACCCAGACGATTAGCACCATGCATGCCACCTGAACATTCTCCGCAAGCGAAAAGTCCAGGAACTGTGGACATCTGTGAATCCGCATCAACTCGGATTCCACCCATGCAATAGTGCAGGGTTGGACCAACTTCCATTTGTTCCGTTGTAATATCCAGTTCTGCCAACACTTTAAACTGATGGTACATAGACGGTAACTTTCGTTTGATATCATCCGCAGACCTCCGGCTGGCAATATCTAAAAATGCACCGCCATGAGGAGATCCTCTCCCCGCGTTTACTTCTTTTCGAATAGCACGTGCTACTACATCACGAGTGAGCAGCTCCGGGGGTCTTCTTGCCTCTTTATCCCCTGCTAACCATCTAGCTGCTTCCTCCTCCGTGTCTGCAGTCTCAGATGCAAACCTATTGGGAATATTTTCAAACATGAATCGCTGGCCTTCACTATTCACCAAAATTCCACCCTCACCTCTTACTCCCTCTGTAACAAGGATTCCTCGCACTGAAGGCGGCCAAACCATCCCTGTTGGATGAAATTGTGTAAATTCCATATCCATTAATTCCGCTCCAGCTTCAAATGCCATCCCATAGCCATCCCCGGTATACTCCCAGGAATTGGATGTTATTTTCCATGCTTTTCCACCACCACCCGTGGCTAAAATAATCGCCCTTGTCTTAAAGATAACAAAGCGGCCAGTTTCACGCCACATTGCTACCATTCCGGAAATTCTGTCTTCTTCTTTTAAAAGATCGAGCCCCGTACATTCCATGTACACATCTATTCCCTGATGAATTCCATGGTCCTGAAGGGTTCTAATAATTTCTAGCCCGGTTCTATCGCCTACATGGGCAAGCCGAGGATATCTATGTCCTCCAAAATTCCGTTGATTTATCAAGCCTGATTTTGTTCGATCAAACACCGCCCCCCATTCTTCCAGTTCTCTGACACGATCCGGTGCTTGTTTCGCATGCAGTTCCGCCATGCGCCAGACATTGAGGAATTTTCCTCCGCGCATTGTATCTCGAAAGTGTACTTTCCAATGGTCCCGTTCATCAACATTCCCGAGAGCAGCAGCAATACCACCCTCCGCCATAACGGTGTGTGCTTTCCCAAGAAGTGATTTACAAACCAAGCCAGTACTCAGCCCTTTTATTGAACATTCAATAGCGGCCCTAAGGCCTGCTCCGCCAGCCCCAACGACAATTACATCATGTTCTATAGTTTGTATATCAGATATATTCATCAATAACCCCAAGTATTAAAGTCTGTCCAATTTCCCATAGCTACCATCCGGACATAAATATCCGCAAATGCAACCCAGATCATACTTGCCCAGGCCCATAACATGTGTTCCCCATTCAACCATGATACACCTTTCCACAGCTTATATCTGATCTTTTGTTTTCCACTCGGGCAGGAAAAACAGTCAAGCTTTCCTCCTGATAGATGACGGAAAGCATGACAGCCAAAAGCATATCCTGCCAATAAGATTGGATTTATAAGCAATATTATTGAGCCAACGCCAATGCCTAATTGACCGTTTCTGAAAAAGCCGAGGATTGCATCATAAGATAGAATTACGACAAACCCCAAGGCGATATACAATGTATATCTGTGAAGATTTTGAAATATGAGCAGTGCTGTTTCACCTTTGTAATGCTTTTGCGAAACACCTTTTACTGCACACGCTACGGGTGACATAAAATAGGCACGATAATAAAATTTCCGGTAATAATAACAGGTCATGCGAAAAGATAGTGGTCCTGCCAAAATTAATATGGCTGGTGAAGCAGGAATCAAGCTAGGCCACCATTCAGGCCAGAAACCAAACCAACTATGGTCCATTGGAGCAGATCCCTGCGCTAAAGGATTAATGAAAATAAGCGGAGAATAAAATGGCGATAAATAACCCCCAAAACCATTCGCACCCGCATCCCACCAATAATAATTGGCTTGAAGCATCGCCCATGTAGTGTAAATAACAAAAGCAAAAAAACCTATTCCTGTCCAAAGTGGTTCGAACCACCAATTATCTGTGCGGTTTGTCTTACCGATTATCATCTATTCACATTTTTTTACTTTAGCGTTTATCTGGTTTTCCACGTATTTAAGACAGGTAAATTTAATTAAAATCTTCCTGCAAATACTGCACCCAGGTGAGAACCATAAAATAGAATTGCTACAGCTACACCCTGGGCACCTAAATATATGAGTGAAATATTTGAATCAGTGGAAGAAGTGCTTCGTAATTTTATCCTCCATATCATCAGCACTAAAAAAATACAAACAACAAAAAATTGTAACGACCCGTGGTTTTCATGCACAGGGAAGGGGCTGTCAACCAGGCTTGGTTTACTCGCTAAATCAGTTATTAATCCTGTTATGAGAGCACACAATGATGAAACCACGCCTAAAATTAAATTCCACCATCCAGCAGATTCAAGGCCTTTCTGCTTTAACATATAACTTAAAAAATCGAATAAGAATCCAGCAGACAACAGCGCGATCGGGAAATGAATTATAAGGGGGTGGATTTCATCAAGAGACATTTTAATATTTCAGCCCTTTATGCTTATCTTGATTACGAACAAAAACTTAACCTTATAGGAGATTGGCAAAGACAGTGTTATACATTTCCTCTGTAAATTTAGGTAACTTTAAACAAGATAGACATTAGGAACATTGTAATAAATCAAAATGAAATTCTGTGTGCGTGTTCAATTATAATTACACTTTCATATTAACTTTTAAAAGGGGAATTTAATAATTCTTTACAAAGGAATATCACCAATTAACAAAAATTATTTAAAACTATTATGAAATATGGTTCAATAGCTGCCGGGGAGCAGACAACGCTTGAAGCTGCCTGTCATATTTTAGAAAGCGGTGGCAATGCGTTTGATGCTGCGGTTGCTTCTGCATTCACATCAATGACATCGGAATTTGCGCTCACAAGCGCTGGGGGAGGTGGGGCATTATTAGCCCTTCCCTATAACTCCGAACCAATACTTTTTGATTTTTTTGTTGATACACTACCGGTTGGAAATAAAATTTTAGATTTTTTCCCTGTCATTATAGACTTTGGTACCAGCAAACAGAATTTTAACATTGGCAAGGGATCTGTTGCTGTGCCGGGTAATATTGCAGGTCTTCTTCATGTACACAAACGGCTGGGCCTTCTCCCTTTAAATGTTGTGCTCTCCACTATGAGGCTGGGATAAAAATAGATAAAAAAGATATTAAAAATAAAACAATTCAGATGAATCGTTGGGATAAATCAAATCTCTTTTTCGGCGGGGTTAACGCAGTAACAAAAACTGCGGCGGAAGGAGATTCGCGCAGGGATGGGGTCGGAATTGTCTATTAGCCAATTTTTCTATTTTTCGCTTCTTGAACAAGCCACCTAAAAAGATTGTTTTGTTCCTTCTTCTTTTGCATTGTTTCTGGATAGCTGAACAGCGGTAAATTTCTCTGGGTTTTTAATGTCTTCAATCACTTCGGGTAACCTACCCAGGGAACGAGCAGTAATTCTCAGGCCTTTACCTGTTTTTATCCAGCCTGGCGATATGATTTGTTATTTCTCCGCAGGAAGGGTGGTGAAGTGTGAACGGGACTCCACCCGCAAACCAGACAACTCTAAAACATTTCTCTTTTGTCCCATTCCAAAATGAATCATCGTATTTAAAATAATAAGGATTAATACCAACAGTTGGTTTTAACATAATTTCAAGGAAAAAAGGGAAGAACTAATTAGAGCAATTAAACTGTTGTAAAAAATCAACAATTGAAACTCCACTTGCTTTGTATGCGGTTTGCGCTTGCATCGATTTGGTACCTTTTAATAATACGTCATTGACAAACGGCTCAAGAAATTTACTTTCGTTCTCAATTCCAAAGAAATCCGCTCTCTCGTTCAGCCCTTTTATCGATAAAGAAGAAAAAGTTTCAATCCATTGCCTGATTGTTTTTCCGGCAGGACCTGTCTGATCAAAGTTAATCGTAGAAACTGACCTGTTTAGGTGTTTACGTTCTGCTATAGTCCATTTTTTTACAATTTCCAATACTTCATATTTTGTGTTTTCCGAGGCAAGCAATCCTGCCCAAAAAGCAACTGGAGCTAATTCAAATCCACGTGGGGGCCTATCCGCACCACGAACCTCCAGAACATGCTTAAATCGAACATGGGTAAAAATCTGGTGCAGGGCTAATTGAATATCTCTATCCCGTAAAACACCGGATTTTTCTTGAGTCGATAACCATTTCCCAAGCGGTCCATTAAACTTTTTAAACTCACCCTCTGGATTTAAAATAAAAATCGCAGGAACGTTTTGGAGGTATTCACTGTATTTTTCCACAAGATTTTTCCGTGAGTTCATACCATGATCCAGTAGATTTTTACATCGCACAGGATCTGTATCGTTCCAAATCCGGTATCTTATGTTTTCTGTCCCGGCAGGCTTAGAATTCATAAAGGGACTATTTGCAAACAAAACCGCGCAAAAGGGTTCAAGACAATCCGCGATAAACGCCATTATTTCTGCATCTTCCCTTGAAGACATATCAATGTTTATCTGAATACTTGTCGTGTTCCGCATCATCCATGGACCATGCCTACCCGACGTAACAAATCTATTATGCATAAGATTATACTTTTCCATATTTATTAAGTTTATATCTTCCGGTGAATAAATTGGTTCAAGTGCATAGTCAACATGCATCAATTTTTGTTTAGTCAACACCCGTTCAACCCGCCTAAAATGAATTTGAAGATGGTAATTTATTTCATGAAGACTTATAAACGGCGGGGATGCCCACTCCAGTTGACCCCCGGGCTCAAGCGAATAGCCAGCTTTAATGGAATCGTTTTTTTGATATTCTTTCATTATTTCTAATAATGCTGTTGAGGAAAACTCATCGCATAAATTAACCGGCAAACGTCTCATGTTTTTATTATAAAACATACACTCCACCTCCACCCCGATTTTTCGCTTTTCAGGACGTGTATTTTTTGATAAAATAAAAGATTCGATACGTTTTGTCAAATTCATAAGACGCAGATCTTACTGAAAGAATATAAAAATGTAAACGTATTATTTTTTCATTGAAGGATCAAGCACATCGCGTAAACCGTCCCCCATCAGATTAAATCCTATAACCGTACTGGCGATTGCAATGCCAGGTATTATTGATACCCACGGAGCTGTGTGAATAAAATCTTTTCCCGCATTGATCATGATTCCCCAACTAGGTGTTGGCGGTTGAGCGCCCAAGCCAAGAAAAGAAAGACTCGCCTCTGCCATTATTGCTCCGGCAATTCCCAGTGTATAGGTTACAATCATAGGGGCAAAACAGTTTGGAAGTATGTGCTTTAATAATATTCTTGATCTACTGAAACCAAGCACCTCACATACTTTTATGAATTCACGTTCTTTCATGCCGGCGACTTGCCCTCTCATAAGCCGGGCCATCCCCGGCCAGGAAACACATCCAATTGCAAAAAACACAACAGTCAATGTTGGCTCAAAGGCAGCAGTTATACCAATCAAAAACAGAAGGGTTGGAAATCCAAACATTATATCTGTAAAACGCATTATGAATGTTTCTAATACACCACCATAATATCCGGAAACTGCACCAAGAATGATTCCAATTAATAGCGATAACGTGCTTGCACATAACCCAACCGACAATGAAATTCGAGCCCCATATAGCAGCCGGGAAAGAACATCCCTTCCAAAATTGTCCGTTCCTAACCAATATCTATGTTTTTTATGCCAGTCTTTTTCCTTTACGCCTTCAAGCCTGGTTTTTTCTATTTCAAATACTCTGCCCAGTTGATCCTGGTATTGTACCATTTCTCCTGTGTTTATAATTGATGTAACCGCAATCGTCTGAACCGGTAAATTGGGTTTTAGTCTAAATAAAATAATATCTCCTGTAAATCCCGGTTTTTGATTTCTGAATTCAAGTACTTGAGTGTATGGATTCATAGGAGCAATCACAGGAGCAAAAATTCCGGCAAGGACGATTATTGCTATTATTATAATGCCCAAAATAGAACTTTTATCTCTAATCAATTTGGAAAACACCGTACTTCGGCGTGTTCGTGAATTAACCATTTTTCCCCTCAATGCGCATTCTCGGATCAACAATACCGTAAAAAATATCCACAATAAGATTCGCAAGAATAAACATAAGTGCCATGAAAAGAACTGTGCCCTGAATTACGGGGAAGTCCCGTTTCAAGATCGCTTCCAGTGCATATCTGCCTATACCCGGCCATCCAAAAATAGATTCTATTAAAACCGCCCCGGATAAATAACTTCCAAAATCTGTCCCAATGACCGTGATTATGGGTATTAAAATGTTTGGAAAACCATGTTTAAGAATTACTTTCCATTCTGGTAGCATTTTCATCCTTGCTGTTCGAATATAATCCTGATTCAGAACTTCCAGCATGGTCGCCCGTGTCAACCGGGCAAGATAGGCCGCCGACCGAAGACCCAAAGCGATCGCTGGCAGTATAATATGCTCAATGCCTCCGAACCCCGTGGGAGGAAGCCACTGCAGGTACACACCAACAAATAAAACAAGCATAAGCCCCACCCAGAAAACCGGAGCAGATATGCCCACCAGTGCAAACAACATTGTAATTTTATCAAGAATAGATTGAGGCTTTAATGAGGAAACAATTCCCATTGTAAGACCAGTTATGATTGCAATAATCATTGA